>NZ_JBFODQ010000075.1:49717-156422 GCF_040908355.1 Aeromonas sp. R2-2
GCGTTTTTTTACAAACAGAACTGCGCTTACAGAATAAAGCGGCTCAGATCCTCATCCTCGACAAGCGCACCGAGATGGGCGTTGACGTAGTCGGTGTCGATGACAAAGGTCTCGCCGGACTTCTCGGAGGCGTCGTAGGAGATATCTTCCATCAGGCGCTCCATCACGGTGTGCAGACGACGGGCACCGATGTTCTCGGTACGCTCGTTGACCTGCCAGGCCGCTTCGGCCAGACGGCGGATGCCATCCTTGGTGAACTCGATATTGACCCCTTCGGTGGCCATCAGCGCCTTGTACTGATCGGTCAGCGAGGCGTTCGGTTCGGTCAGGATGCGCTCGAAGTCATCGGTGGTCAGGGCGGTCAGCTCGACCCGGATCGGCAGACGGCCCTGTAGCTCGGGGATGAGGTCGGACGGCTTGGCGATCTGGAAGGCGCCGGAGGCGACAAACAGGATATGGTCGGTCTTGACCATGCCGTGCTTGGTGTTGACGGTGCAACCTTCAACCAGCGGCAGCAGGTCGCGCTGTACCCCTTCACGGGAGACATCGGGGCCCGAGCTCTCGCCGCGCTTGCAGATCTTGTCGATCTCGTCGAGGAAGACGATGCCGTTGTTCTCGACCGCAGCGATGGCTTTCTGTTTCAGCTCTTCCGGATTGACCAGACGGGCTGCTTCCTCTTCGATCAGCGCCTTCATGGCCTCTTTGACCTTGATCTTGCGCTTCTTCTTCTGGTTCTGGCCCAGATTCTGGAACAGCCCCTGCAGCTGGTTGGCCATCTCTTCCATGCCCGGCGGGGTCATGATTTCGACGCCCATTGGGGAGGCGGAGAGTTCTAGCTCGATCTCCTTGTCATCCAGCTGACCTTCCCGCAGTTTCTTGCGGAAGATCTGGCGGGTGTTGGAGTTATCGGCTTTCTCTTCTTCACCCCAGGTGTTGCGCGGGTTGGGCAGCAGGGCGTCGAGGATGCGCTCTTCGGCGGCTTCCTCGGCGCGGTATTTCATCTTCTCCATCTCGGTCTCGCGCACCAGCTTGATGGCGGCATCGGTCAGATCGCGGATGATGCTGTCCACTTCCTTGCCGACATAGCCCACTTCGGTGAACTTGGTCGCTTCCACCTTGATGAAGGGGGCGTTGGCCAGCTTGGCCAGACGACGGGCGATCTCGGTCTTGCCGACACCGGTCGGGCCGATCATCAGGATGTTTTTCGGGGTCACTTCATGGCGCATCTCTTCGTTGAGTTGCATCCGGCGCCAGCGGTTGCGCAGGGCAACGGCAACGGCGCGCTTGGCATCGGCCTGACCAATGATGTGACGATCCAGCTCGTGGACGATTTCTCTCGGGGTCATCTCGGACATGATGGTGTTCCTGTATCCGGGGCGGGCAGTGCCCACCCCTTGGGAAATTGGGTTTGGCTGGCGGCCTTATTTGGCGGCGTAGTCCAGCACTTCGATGGTGTGGTTGCCGTTGGTGAAGACGCAGATGTCGCCCGCAATCTTGAGGGACTTCTCGACAATGGTCCTGGCATCCAGCTCGGTGTTTTCCAGCAGCGCGATGGCGGCAGACTGGGCGAAGTTGCCACCGCTGCCGATGGCGATGAGATCGTGCTCCGGCTGCACCACGTCACCGTTGCCGGTGATGATGAAGGATTTGTGTTCGTCGGCCACGGCCAGCAGCGCTTCGAGGCGGCGCAGGGCGCGATCGGTGCGCCAATCTTTGGCCAGCGCCACGGCGGCGCGCTCCAGATTACCCTGATGGGCCTGCAGTTTTGCTTCGAAACGCTCGAGCAGGGTGAAGGCGTCGGCGGTACCGCCAGCGAAACCGGCCAGCACCTTGCCGTTGTAGAGACGATGAACCTTGCGGGCGTTGCCCTTCATGACGGTGTTGCCAAGAGAGACCTGGCCATCGCCACCGATGACGACCTGACCGTTGCGGCGAACTGAAACTATGGTAGTCACTTTACTTACCTCGCTTGAGCCGAATGACGGCCTGACTGTGCATGGCAAGAAAGATGGGGATGGCAAACGGGCTTTTCAACCCTGCCTTTGGTCGGGATAAACGGGGTAGCAATCAGGGTGGGTGCGAGTGACACCAAAAGAACAGGGCCGGGTGTTGCCACCCGGCCCTGCGTCATCGGTAAGCGGATTACCCTTTCTTGGGAATGCAGCCGCTGATGCCGGAGCTCTGCAGCTTGCTGTTGGCCGCGTCGGCGGCCGCCTTGCCGTTGAAGGGGCCCACCATCACCTTGTAGACGGTGCCGTTGGCGCCATTGATCACCTGCAGGCTGGAAGAGAGACCGGCGGTGAAGGCGATACGCGCCTTGAGCGACTCTGCGGAATCCTGCGAGCGCAGGGCGGCGCACTGCATCATGTAGCGACCGCTGTCGGCGGCGGCGGTCTGGGCTGGCGGAGTGGCCGCTTTGGCCTTGGCCGCTTCGGCCCGCTCCCGTTCCAGCTCGGCGCGGATCTCCCGCTCCATCCGTTCCCGTTCGGCCTTGCGGTCGATCACCTGCTCTTGCGCGCTGGCAACCGGTGCACCCGAGGTGGAAGGGGTGGTCGCCGGATTGGGCTGATAGGGCTTGGGCTGGCCGATGGGCGTTCCCGGTTGGGGAATGTCGGTCGGCACCGGCTGCGGCAGTTTTTCCGGCTGCAGGGTCATGGTATCTGCCGGCGGTGGCGGCAGCACACCCGGCTGGGTCGGCGGCTCTATGATATCGACCTGCTTGTTCTCAAGCCGTTCGATGTAGCTCCACTTCTCCTGAGGCAGCCCGTTATTCTGCGCTTTTGGCTTGTTGGCCTTTACCTGCTCCTCAATGGTGGGGGCGTCGTTGCCCTTGCCATTGATCATGTAAAGGAAGCCACCAAAGCCTGCCAGCAGTGCCACGACCAGCAGCACTGGAATAACAGGAAAGCGGCGAGGGGCCGCTTTCTTGGTATTGCGGCCACCCGCCCGACGTCGCGGGCGGCTGCCGACATAATCCCGGGTTGCCATCTATTACATGCGCTCCAGGGTATGGATGCCCAGTACGCCGAGGCCCAGCTTCAGTACCTTGGCGGTGGCGGCGCACAGCAGCAGACGGCTCTGACGGGTTGCTTCGTCCACGCCATCCTTGTTGATCGGGCAGGCTTCGTAGAAGGTCATGAAGTTGCCGGACAACTCGTACAGGTAGGTACAGAGCAGGTGCGGCATGCCTTTGTCGGCCACGCCGTTGACCGCGTCGGAGAACTGGATCAGCTTCTGGGCCAGCACCTCTTCGGCCTCTTCGTTCAGGGTCACGTTGCCGGTCAGCGTTTCGACATCGATGTTGGCCTTGCGGAAGATGGACTGGATACGGGTGTAGGCGTACTGCAGGTAAGGGGCAGTGTTGCCTTCAAATGAGAGCATCAGATCCCAGTCGAAGATGTAGTCGGTGGTGCGGTTCTTGGAGAGATCCGCATACTTGACCGCGCCCATGGCGATGGCGTTGACCACGTTGGCCTTCTCTTCGGCAGAGAGGTCGCTGTTGCGGCTTTCCAGCAGGGCAGCGGCGCGCTCTTCGGCTTCGTTCAGCAGGTCAACCAGCTTGACGGTGCCACCGGAACGGGTCTTGTAGGGACGACCATCCTTGCCCAGCATCATGCCGAAAGCGTGGTGCTCAAGCGGTACGGATTCCGGCACATAGCCCGCCTTGCGGGTGATGGTCCAGGCCTGCATCAGGTGCTGGTGCTGACGGGAGTCGATGAAGTACATGACACGGTCGGCGCCCAGGGTCTCATAACGGTATTTGGCACAGGCGATGTCGGTGGTGGTGTAGAGGAAACCGCCATCGCTCTTCTGGATGATGACGCCCATGGCCTCGCCATCCTTGTTCTTGAACTCGTCCAGGAAGACAACGGTGGCGCCTTCGCTCTCGACCGCCAGCCCCTTGGCTTTCAGGTCGGCCACGATCTCCGGCAGCATGTCGTTGTACATGGACTCGCCCATGATGTCCTTGTTGGTCAGGGAGACATTCAGGCGGTCGTAGTTGATCTGGTTCTGTTCCATGGTCATGTCGACCAGCTTCTTCCACATGGTACGGCAGTACTCATCGCCGCCCTGCAGCTTGACCACGTAGTTACGGGCGCGCTCGGCGAAGGCTTCGTCTTCGTCGTAGCAACGCTTGGCCTGGGTGTAGAAGGCTTCCAGATCCTTGAGCGCCATGTCGCTGGCGTGCTCGTTGGACATCTTTTCCAGATAGGCGATCAGCATGCCGAACTGGGTGCCCCAGTCACCGATGTGGTTGGCACGGATCACTTTGTGGCCGAGGAATTCCAGCGCGCGCGCAGCTACGTCACCGAGTACGGTGGAACGGATGTGGTGCACCGCCATCTCTTTGGCCACGTTGGGGGCGGAGTAGTCCACCACCACGGTTTGTGGCGCGGGCAACCGTACGTTGGCGTTGGCAGAGGTCACCATGGCTTCGACCTGACCGGCCAGCCAGCGCTGGTCGAAGAAGAAGTTGATGAAGCCGGGGCCGGCGATCTCGACCTTGGCGATCAGGTCGGAGGCAGGCAGGTGCTCGATGATGGCCGCTGCCAGCTCACGGGGATTCTTGCGGGCCGGTTTGGCCAGCAGCATGGCCAGGTTGGTAGCCAGGTCGCCGTGAGCTTTTTCCTTGCATCGGTCTACTTGCACGCGGGCTTCCAGGTCCGCCGGCAGGACGCCTGCTGACTTGAGATTGGCTACCGTTTGTTCAAGTAGATGATGAATATGCTCTTTCATAACTGACCACCAAGGTTGCGCGTCGAAAAATGACTGATATATAAGGGCGTGAATTTTACCCGCATCGGCCCGAGAAAACTATAGGGATGACCCGCCGCTCGCTGTCGGGCGGATATTTCACTGCGTTTGGCGCCATATTCCAGAATATTGGGCGGAAATTACGGTGCTTATCCATTTCTACTGCATATCGAAGCGGCTTGTCCAGGCTATTTTCCCCTGATTGTTAAGGGTTTTTCCTTTCCGCTGACGGGAATGATCTCCTCCCTCTGGCCCGGCGTATCAACATACGTTCCCAACCGAGGAGTTTGCGATGCGACTGGCGCTGTTTCCCCTATCTGCCCACCTGCTGCCCGGCGGCATCATGCCGCTGCGGATCTTCGAACCGAGATACCAGCGGATGATTGCCGAGGCGGGGGAGCCCGGCTTTGCCCTCTGCATGGTGGACCCTCGCCAGCCCGACGCCCTGCGCAACATGCTGCCCATCGCCACCCGGGTCACCATCATCGATTTCGACCGGCTGCCAGACGGCATGCTGGGGATCACGGTGCTGGGGATGGAGCGGGTGCAGATAGAGGATTTGTGGCAGGAGCCCGATGGCCTGCGTATCGGCGAGGTGACGCCGCTGACGGCCTGGCCGTCCCGCCGGCTCCATCCCGATCAGCAACCGCTGGCCGAGGCATTGCGGGAGGTGTTTGCCGACTATCCCGACTATGCCGCCCTCTATCCCGCCCCCTGCTGGGACGATGGCAACTGGGTGGCCCAGCGCTGGCTGGAGGTGTTGCCGATCCCCCCTGAACAGAAACAACTGCTGCTGGCCGCCGCCGACAATCAGCCCGCCATCGCTCTGCTCAAGGGGGTACTGGTGGCCAGCCACTGATTTTTTCTGACCCGCTGATCCGCCACTGCCGCAGCGCCGTACAAGTCATCACCACAGCATGCTCGACAGCACACCAAAGGGATGGCGCAATGGCATATACTGGCCAACCACACTCGACCATACGCAGGACCTCGCCCGTGATGGATAACCCGGATGGCGACCTCAAATCTCTGCTGATCAGGGTGGCAGAGCAGGCCGACAAGGCTGCTTTTGCCCGCCTGTTCCAACACTTTGCGCCGCGTATTCGCAGCTACGGCCTGCGCCACCTCGGCAGCGAAGCCAACGCCATGGAGCTGGTGCAGGAGACCATGCTGCTGGTGTGGCAGAAGGCGCGTCTCTACCACCCCGAGAAGGGGGCGCCGACCACCTGGATCTATACCGTGATGCGCAACCAGTGCTTCGACATGCTGCGCCGTCGTCGCGCCAGCAAGGAGGATCTCTGTGCCGAGGAGCTGTGGCCGGTGCTGGAGTTTCAGGCCGAAGAGGAGCACCTGAGCGGGGGGGAGGATGCGGTGCTGACCCGTCAGATGGCCCACTACCTGGGCACCCTGCCGGAGCTGCAACAGCAGGTGGTGCGCGGCATCTATCTGCAGGAGTTCTCCCAGCAGGAGCTGGCGGAGCGACTCGGCGTGCCGCTCGGTACCATCAAGTCCCGCCTCCGGCTGGCGTTACAGAAACTGAAAGAGCAAGTGGAGCAAGGCCATGATTAAAGCCCATCCGACCGACCCTATGCTGCGCGCCTTCGCCGCCGACGAGCTGCCTCTGCCGCTGGCGGTGGGGCTCTCCGCCCACTGTGAACTCTGCCCCGATTGTGCTGCCCGACTGAAGACATTCGAAGAGGAGCTGGCGCAGCAATATCTTGCTTCGCCAGCAGAGCCCGAGGTGGACTCCCGTGATGAAGTGGGACTGGACGCCGGATTCGACGCCATGCTGGCGGATATTCTGGCCCAGCCGCTGGCAGAGCCCCTCTCCGAGCCAACACATGACCAGCCCCGAACGCAGCACGGCGAGCTGGAGGTGGCCGGTCATGCCTACCGTTTGCCACGGGTGCTGGCCCGCTATCGTTCGCCCAAGTGGCGCCATATCGGGGCCATTCGTCAGCAGAGTCTGCCGCTGGATGAGATGGGCGCGCGCGCCAGTTTGCTCCACATCGAAGCGGGCGGCCGCATCCCCGAGCACACCCATCAGGGTTATGAGCTGACCCTGCTGCTGGCGGGCAATATTCAGGATGGCGATACCCTTTACAAGGCGGGAGATTTCATCTGGCGCGATGCCAGCCACTCCCATAGCCCGCATACGCCAGATGGCTGCCTCTGCTACACGGTGCAGGATGCGCCGGTGCAGTTCACCAAGGGGTTGTCGCGGCTGCTGAATGGCATCAGCCAGCACCTCTACTGAGCACTATGACGCCATAGAAAAAGGGACCAGATTGGTCCCTTTTTTCATTTGATTGCTGGTTGCCGGTCAGGCGACAAACACCAGATAGACGGCGAATGCCACGATAAAGCGGTAGATGGCGAACGGGATAAAGTCGATGCGGCGGATCAATGTCAGGAAGGTCTTGATCGCAAACATCGCTACCACGAAGGCGGTGATAAAGCCCACTGCAAACATCGGGAAGTCGGCCATCGAGAGGAAATCGCGGCTCTTGTAGAGATCCAGCCCACTGGCCGCCACCATCATGGGCACTGCCATGATGAAGGAGAACTCGGCGGCTGCGTGACGGCTGATCCCCATCAGCATGCCACCACTGATGGTGGCGCCGGAGCGGGAGAAGCCGGGCCACAGGGCCAGACATTGGAACAGACCGATGCCGAACGCCTGCTTGTAGCTGATGTCATCCAGGGTTTCGGCTGTGACGGCCGGGCGGAACTTCTCGGCGATGATCAGCAGGATACCCCCCGCGACCAGCGCGTACATCACGGTCTGTGGGCCAAACAGGTTGGCCTTGATCCAGCTGTGGATGGCCAGACCGACCACGATGGCGGGCAGCATGCCGAGGATGACGTGGATCAGCGACAGGGTGGCGTGATCCCGGGACGGCTTCTGGCCAAAGTGGATGCCAATCAGGCCAAACAGGCGGCGCCAGAAGACGGCGACCACGGCGAGGATGGAGCCAAGCTGGATCACCACTTCGAAGGTGGCAGCCTTGGGCCCTTCAAAGCCCAGCAGATGGCCGACGATAATCATGTGGCCGGTGGAGGAGACGGGGAGGAACTCGGTCAGCCCCTCGACGACGCCCAGAATAAAGGCGACCAGCAGGCTATAAGTGTCAGTCATCGAACAAACAATCCTTAACTTCGTTGATGTAAAAACGCCCCGAAAGGGTCTCGGGGCGGCATATCTTGCTCGATTGTGACTGCTGAGGCTATGTAAAAATCATGAATTCTTTAAGTTAGTCGCGGATAAAGCGGTAGCGGGTCTGGTGGTGATAACGCTCGCCAGGCAGCAGCCAGGGGTTGCCCAGCTCGGGGCGATTCGGGCTGTCCGTTAGCTGTTGCGCCTCAAGACAGAAGCCGTCGTGATCCCGGTGCGACAGGCCGCTGCGGTTCGGGGTATTGGCCAGCCAGTTGCCGGTGTAAAACTGCAGCGAGGGTTGGTTGGTGTAGACCTCCATCGCCAGCTGCCTGTCCCCTGATACCACGCGAGCAGCCCACACTTGCGTTGGGCCGTTGAGCACAAAGGCATGATCGTACCCCTTGGCTTGTTGCTGCTGGGGATGACTCAGCCAATCCTGCCCGACAAGGCGCTCTTGGCGCAAATCGAACGGCCCCTCCACCGGGGTGATGGCGATCGGCAAACCGCTCGGGTCGGTCGGAAGGAAGTGGTCGGCATTGATGCTGATGAGGTGGTCACGCACATCGCCGCCATCGGTTTGCCCATCGAGATTGAAGTAAGCGTGGCTGGTAAGGCTGACCGGGGTCGCTGCATCTGTGCTGGCCACAAAATCGACCACCAGATCGTTCTGCTCCAGCCGGTACTCCAGGGTGACCCGCAGATTGCCGGGAAAGCCCTGATCCCCCGCTCGGGAGAGCAGCGCCAGCTTGACCCGATCCGCTTCCAGCTCCTTGATCTGCCACTGCTGGCGATGAAAGCCCGCCTGCCCGCCATGCAGGCAGTTGGGGGCCTGATTGGCATCCAGCGACCAGCGCTTGCCATCGCGTAGCAGTTCGGCGCCGCCGATGCGGTTGGCAAAACGCCCGGCCACCGCGCCCAGCCACGCCTGTTGGGCGGGATAGGCGTCGTCGGCACAACCCAGCAGGACTTCGCGCCGTTTGCCCGCCACCGGCAGGGTGAGGGAGGTGAGGGTAGCGCCGAAGTCGAGGCCGCTCAGGCGCAGCCCCTCCTCGTTTTCCAGTTCGAATGGCGTCATGGCGCTGCTCATAGCTTGCCTGCACCGGCGCTGGCAGAGCAGACGTAGCAGTCGGCTTTGAGGCCGGAGAGGGCCGGATACTCTGCCTCGACGGCGGCAATCACCTCGGCCACTTTCTCGGGGCGCAGCAGGGCGACTACACAGCCGCCGAAGCCGCCGCCGGTCATCCGCACGCCGCCATCTGTGCCTATCCTGGCCTTGATGATCTCCACCAGACCGTCGATGGCGGGCACTGTGATCTCGAAGTCATCGCGCATGGCGGCGTGCGACTCGGCCATCAGCTCGCCGAGTCGGGTCAGATCGTGGCTCGCCAGCGCATCGGCGGCCGCCAGGGTGCGGGCGTTTTCACCGACGATGTGGCGGGCACGGCGATAGCAGGCCTCATCCAGTCCGGCTTTGCCCGCTTCCAGTCCGGCCAGATCGAGGTCGCGCAGCGCCTTGACCCTGTAGTGACGGGCGGCCGCTTCGCACTGCTGACGGCGGGTGTTGTATTCGCTGTCCACCAGACCGCGGCGCACGTTGGAGTTGACGATCAGCACCGCCAGATCGCTGGGCATGGGGATGAGACGGGTCTCCAGCGAGCGACAGTCGAGCAGCAGGGCATGATCCGTTTTGCCGCTGGCGGAGATCATCTGATCCATGATGCCGCAGTTGCAGCCGACGAACTTGTTCTCCGCCTGCTGGCCGTTGAGGGCGATCTCGGCCTGGCTGATGTCGAGCCCCAGAGCCTCTTTGAATGCCTGACCGATGGCTACTTCCAGCGAGGCGGAGGAGGAGAGCCCCGCCCCCTGCGGCACGTTGCCGGAGACCACCAGATCGAGGCCGCGCAGGGCATAACCGCGCTCCTGCAGATACTTCACCACGCCGCGGATGTAGTCGCTCCAGCGCTGGCTGGGGTGGTGCTCGATGGGCTGGTCGAGGTCGAACTGGTCGCGCTGGTTGTCGTAGTCGGCGGCGATCACCTGTACTTGCCGGTCATCGCGCAGACCGATGGCGACGCAGGTCTTGTAGTCGATGGCGCAGGGCAGCACGAAGCCGTCGTTGTAGTCGGTATGTTCACCGATGAGGTTGACGCGGCCGGGGGCGCGCACCAGCAGATCGGGCGCTTTGGCAAATTGCTCGGCAAAAACGGTGCTGACGCGTTGGCTCGGGTTCATAGGGCCTCCTCATCGGTGTGATTGGTCTGGTTGTAGTGAATGGGGCTCAGCGCGCGCAGCCGCTCGGCGGCCTGCTCGGGTGTAAGGTCACGCTGGGTTTCTGCCAGCATCTCGAAGCCCACCATAAATTTGCGCACGGTGGCGGAGCGCAGCAGCGGCGGATAGAAGTGGGCATGCAGTTGCCACGCCTCGGGGCACTCCGATTTGGGCGGCGCAAAGTGCCAGCCCATGGAGTAGGGGAAGCTGCACTCGAACAGGTTGTCGTAGCGGCTGGTGAGCTCCTTGAGCGCCACCGCCAGATCCTGTTGCTGGGCCTGGGTCAGGTTGAGCATGGAGGGGACGTGCGCCTTGGGCAGCAGCAGGGTTTCGAACGGCCAGGCGGCCCAGAAGGGAACCACGGCGAGCCAGTGCTCGGTCTCCACCACGATGCGCGAGCGATCCGCCAGCTCCCGCTCCACATACTCCAGCAGCATGGGGCGGCCATGCTCTGACAGCCAGTCGCACTGGTGCTGCTCTTCGCGGGCGATCTCGTTGGGCAGGAAGTCGCTGCCCCAGATCTGGCCGTGGGGGTGTGGGTTGGAGCAGCCCATGACGGCCCCTTTGTTTTCAAAGACCTGCACCCACTTCCATTGGGCCGACAGCTCGGCGACCTGATCCATCCAGGCGGTGATCACCCCCTCGATGGCGGGCAGCGGCAGCTCGGGTAGGGTTTTGCCGTGATCCGGCGAGAAGCAGATGACCCGGCTGGTGCCGCGGGCGGCTTCCAGTTTCAGCAGGGGATCGCTGGCGCTATCGGCGGCCGGGGTATCCTGCATCAGGGCGGCGAAGTCGTTGGTAAAAACGAAGGTGCCCTGATAGTCGGGGTTGATGTCGCCGGTGACCCGGGTGTTGCCCGCGCAGAGGAAACAGTCGGGATCGTGGGCCTGTTTGGGGGCCTGACTCACCTTCTCCACCTGTCCCTGCCAGGGGCGTTTGGCCCGGTGGGGGGATACCAGCACATACTGGCCGGTCAGCGGATTGAAGCGGCGATGGGGATGATCGACGGGGTTGAACATCATCTCTCCTAATAAGGTATTGAAAAATAGGGTCATCTATTAACAGGGAGCAGGCAGGCCTACTCCTCGTAACCATTCGGATTGGCGGATTGCCAGCGCCAGCTGTCGGCGCACATGGCGTCGATGTTGCGGGTCGCCCGCCAGCCCAGCTCGCGCTCGGCCTTGGCCGGATCGGCCCAGCAGGCGGCGATGTCGCCCGGGCGGCGCGGTTCGATGCGAAATGGCAGCGGCTTGCCACAGGCGGCAGAGAAAGCGGCGACCAGCTGCAACACGCTCTGGCCCTGGCCGGTGCCCAGGTTGTAGGTGTGCACGCCACCCTTGCCAGCGCAGTGTTGCAACGCCTTGACGTGCCCTTCGGCGAGATCCATCACGTGGATGTAGTCGCGCACGCCGGTGCCGTCCGGGGTGGGGTAATCGTTTCCAAAGACAGACAGGCAGTCGCGACGGCCGATGGCGACCTGGGTGATATAGGGCATCAGGTTGTTGGGGATCCCCTGCGGGTCTTCCCCCATGGTGCCCGATTCGTGGGCGCCGACCGGATTGAAGTAGCGCAGCAGGGTCATGCTCCAGTGCGGCTCGGCCAACTGCAGATCTTCGAGGATCTCCTCGATGATCAGCTTGGATCGTCCGTAGGGGTTGGTGGCGCTGCGGGGGAAATCCTCGCGGATCGGCAGGCTGGCCGGATCGCCATAGACGGTGGCCGAGGAGCTGAACACCAGATTGTGCACATTGGCCCGTTTCATCGCCTGCAGCAGGGTGAGGGTGCCGCCGAGGTTGTTCTCGTAGTAATCCAGTGGAATGCGAGTCGACTCACCGACCGCCTTGAGGGCGGCAAAGTGGATCACTGCGTCGATCTGCTGTTCGGCGAAGATCCGGTCCAGCAGGGCGGCATCGCGAATATCTCCTTGATAGAACACGGGTTGCTGGCCGCTGATAGCCGCGACTCGAGTCAATACGCTGCGCTTGCTGTTGCAGAGGTTGTCGACCACCACGGGATTCATGCCTGCCGCTTGCAGGGCCAGACAGGTGTGGCTGCCGATATATCCGCAACCGCCGGTGACCAGAACGTTCATCTTGCTCTCCACTGAAAAGTGTCTGGAAGCAGTCTAGCCGAGGGTGTGGCGACCAAACTGTGAGCTTGCTTGCAAAACAGTGTAAACGATTACACAGTTTTTATGGTCATCCTGACGGCAGATATACGTTTCACCCCTGTTTTCAATGGGTTTGCTGGGTATAATGGCGCTCTATTGCACAGTGAAAGAAGTGAAAACAGCATGAGCACCATCAAGGATGTCGCCCGTTTGGCCAATGTGTCGGTGGCAACGGTTTCACGGGTGATGAACAACTCCCCCAAGGCCAGCGCTGCGTCTCGCGAAGTGGTGCAGAAGGCAATGGCCGAACTGGGCTACACCCCCAACGCCAACGCGCGGGCACTGGTCAGCCAGACTTGCGACACCATGGGGGTGGTGGTCGGTGACGTGGCCGATCCCTTCTTCGGTGCACTGGTTAAGGGTGTCTCCGGCATCGCCGTCGAGCAGAACCTTCACCTGCTGATGGGTAACGGTTTTCACAAGGCGCGTCAGGAGCGTGAAGCGATCGAGCTACTGATCGGCAAGCGTTGCGAGGCGCTGGTGGTGCACAGCAAGGCGCTGAGCGACGAGGAACTTTACGATTACGCCATGCGGGTGCCCGGTATGGTGCTGATTAACCGCGATATTCCGGCCCTCAGGGGGCGCTGCATCGCCCTCAACAACCGGCTGGGTGCCGCCACGGCGACCCGTCATCTGATCGAGCTGGGCCACCGCCATATCGCCTTTATCAGCTCGGATCACGCCATCGAGGATGCCACCTTGCGTCTGCAAGGTTATCAGGATGGGCTGATGGAGGCGGGTCTGGCAGCCGATCCCGAGCTTATCGAGAGCGGCACACCGAACGAGGAGGGGGGGGAGCGTGCCATGCTCAACCTGCTGGCCAAGGGGCTCAAGGTGACCGCCGTGGTGGCTTATAACGATGCCATGGCGGCGGGCGCCATCTCTGTGCTGGCCGACAACGGCCTGCGAGTGCCGGAGGAGGTCTCGGTAGTGGGCTTCGATGACATCATCTATGCCAGATATTTGCGCCCCAAGCTCTCCACCATGCGCTATCCCATCGAGTTGATGGCGGCCCAGGCGGCCAAGCTGGCCATTCAGCTGGCGGCGGGGGAGAGTGACGCGACCCAGAGCCGGATCTATACCCCCACCCTGATCAATCGCCACTCGGTGGCACCGGTTCGGGCCGGATAGCCCCCTTTTGCGGCCCTGTTCGGGGCCGTTTCTTGCACAGTTATTGTTTTACCTATTTTTAATCATTTTTACTCCGCTTTACTTAACAAAATTAGTGTAATCGTTTACATCTGTGTGAGCGAGATCGCCGTTCCCTGCGTCATACTTCTCTAGACTGAATACGTTTTCCAATCAGCAGGGAGAGAGTGAATGCTCAGGGAGATAGTGGCGCGTCAGGATTGGCAGACTCAGGCCATTACGTCGGTAAACCGGCTGGCTGCCCATACCCCCATGTTCAGCTGGCGCAGCGAAACGGATGCCAGGGGTGATCTGGCCTCTTCCTCCCGTCTCTTGCTCGATGGCGAGTGGCGCTTCTCCTTCTTTGCCGCTCCCGAATTGGTGCCAGAGAGCTGGCTGGCGCAGGATATGGTGGATGCCACTCCCATTACCGTACCGGGTAACTGGCAGCTGGATGCCGCCTATCCAGCTGCGCGGCCGCTCACCGATGGCCCCATCTACACCAATATCAAGTACCCCTTTCCCTGCGATCCGCCCCGGGTGCCGGCAGAGAACCCCACCGGTTGCTACTCCCGCGAGTTCGAACTGTCCGCCGACTGGCTGGCCAGCGGTCAGAGCCGGATCATCTTCGACGGGGTGAGCAGCGCCTTCCACCTCTTCTGCAACGGCCGCTGGGTCGGTTACTCCCAGGACAGCCGCCTGCCCGCCGAATTCGATCTGACTCCTTATCTGCAGAGCGGTCGCAACCGGCTGGCGGTGCTGGTGCTGCGCTGGTCCGACGGCTCCTATCTGGAAGATCAGGATATGTGGTGGCTGTCGGGGATCTTTCGCTCCGTCAGCCTGCTGCACAAACCGTCCCGCCATCTGATGGATATGCGGGTGACGCCCGAGCTGGATGCCTGCTATCGGGATGGCCGTCTCAAGATTGCCCTGCAGGTGGCCAATGCGGCCGGTCTGTCGGTGGAGGCCAATCTCTATGACGGTGGCGAGCGGGTCGCGACCCTGCGCCAGCCGATCGGCACCCAAGTCATTGATGAAAAAGGGGCTTATGACGATCGCGCCGAGCTGTGGCTCGATGTAGCTGCGCCGTGCAAGTGGAGCGCCGAGACGCCCCATCTCTATCGCCTTACCCTGACCCTGCTGGACGAACAGGGCCAGGCTATCGAGAGTGAGGCATGTGATGTGGGCTTTCGGGTGGTGGAGATCCGTGGCGGTCTGCTGCGGGTCAATGGTCAGCCGCTGCTTATTCGCGGTGCCAACCGTCATGAACACCATCCCGCCAAGGGCTATGCTATCGATTGCGCCACCATGGAGCGGGATCTGCTGCTGATGAAGCGGCACAACTTCAATGCGGTGCGCTGTTCCCACTATCCCAACCACCCCGACTTCTATCGCCTCTGCGATCGGCTCGGCCTCTATGTGGTGGACGAGGCGAATCTGGAGACTCACGGCATGACCCCCATGGGGCGGCTGGCGCGGGATCCCGCCTGGAGCAATGCCTTTCTGGAGCGGGCGACCCGCATGGTGGCACGGGATTTCAACCACCCCTCGATCATCATCTGGTCGCTGGGCAACGAGTCGGGTTACGGCCCGGCCCACGATGCCATGTATGGCTGGATCAAGCGCAGCGACCCGAGCCGTCCGGTGCAGTACGAGGGGGGCGGGGCCGATACCCCGGCCACCGACATCATCTGCCCCATGTATGCCAGAACCCATCAGGATCAACCTTTCCCGGCGGTGCCCAAGTGGGCGCTGGCCAAGTGGATCGGCCTGCCCGGCGAGCACCGGCCGTTGATCCTCTGCGAATATGCCCACGCCATGGGCAACAGTCTCGGGGGCTACGCCCACTATTGGCAGGCGTTTCGCGATCATCCACGTCTGCAAGGCGGGTTTGTCTGGGATTGGGTCGATCAGGGGCTCGATAAATACACCGCCGATGGCCGTCACTACTGGGGCTATGGCGGTGACTTCGGTGACCTGCAAAACGATCGCCAGTTCTGCTGCAACGGCCTGCTGTTCCCGGATCGCACCCCCCATCCAGCCCTGTGCGAGGCAAAGCGTGCCCAGCAGCCGTTCCGCTTCACCCTGCTTGAGCACACCCCGTTGCGGGTGCGGATCGAGAGCGAATATCTGTTCCGGGAAACCGACAACGAGCGGCTGTGCTGGCAGCTGTGCGAGAACGGCCATGTGCAGCTGCAGGGGGAGGTTTCCCTCATGCTGGCGCCGCAAGGGGTGGTCGAGTTGACCCTGAGCGAGAGGCTGCCTCCCTTTACGGCAGGCTCACTGGCCTGGCTCGATCTGGCCATCGTTCAGCCGCAGGCTACCCTATGGTCGCAGGCGGATCACAAGGCCGCCCGTCAGCAGTTCACCCTGCCGACCCCCCTTGCTCTGCCTGCGCCAGTCGCGGCCGCCACCCTGAGCGAGCAGCCGGATGGCTGGCGGATCACCGCCGCAAACAGCCAGTGGCGGCTCGACAAGCTGAGCGGCCGCATCACCAGTTGGCAAAAATCGGGGCAGGAGCAGTTGCTGGCGCCGATCATGGATCACTTCTATCGCGCACCGCTCGACAACGACATTGGCACCAGCGAAGCGGATCACGCCGACCCTAACTCCTGGATTGCTCGCTGGCAGGGCTGTGGCCTCGGTCAGTGGCAGCACCGCTGTCTGGGGATCGCGGTCGCCGGAGCGGATATCCGGGTCAGTCATGGCTACTTTCACCACGATGAGCTGCTGCTGGTGAGTCACTGGCATCACCGCTTTACCGACGATGGCGCCATGAGCCTGGAGATAGAAACCGAGCTGGCGCAAGCGCTGCCTTCGCTGCCGCGGATCGGTCTGCTGCTCCATCTGGCCGAGGTGCCAGCGCGAGCCGAATGGCTGGGGCGTGGCCCTCATGAGAACTATCCGGATCGCCTGCTGGGCGCCGATCTGGGGCGCTGGAGTTTGCCGCTGGAGGCGATGCACACCCCTTACATCTTCCCGAGCGACAACGGCTTGCGCTGCGATACCCGCCAGTTGCAGCTGGGCAGCACGACGGTGAACGGCAGCTTCCATTTCAGTGCCAGCCGCTTCAGTCAGCAGCAGCTGGCCGCCGCCCGTCACCAGAGCGATCTGGTGGCCGAAGAGGGGTTGTGGGTCTGTCTCGATGGCGTCCACATGGGGGTGGGTGGGGATGATTCCTGGAGCCAGAGCGTGCGTCCCGAGTATCAACTGCTCGAGCGTCGTTACCGTTGGAGCTGCACTCTCCGTTAAGCCAGCTATTGAGACGACTGTCGAGCCAGTGCGCCATTTTGACAACAGACCAGTAACGACTAGCCTCAATGCTGTGGGAAAGATTGAGTCTCAAATCTGATTTTTATTTATATGTATTTGAAAAATAAATATAAAGTTTCAATGTAACAGAGTGTAAACGTTTTCATTTTGTCGTCATGATCACAGAAGAAATGACAACAAACTGATTACATTGATTGGCGCTTGCTCAATTGCTCGCCACCCTACAACACAGATAGACACATCGGAGCACACATAATGAAAAAACTGACCACAGTTGCCGCCCTGCTGATGGGCATGATGGCTGGAGCTAATGCCCAGGCTGACACTCGTATCGGGGTAACCGTCTACAAGTACGACGACAACTTCATGGCGGTCGTGCGCAAGGCCATCGAGAAGGAGGCGGCAGCCACTCCGGGGGTGGAGCTGCTGATGAACGACTCCCAGAACGACCAGTCCAAGCAGAACGACCAGATCGACGTGCTGCTGGCCAAAGGGGTGAAGGCGCTGGCCATCAACCTGGTTGACCCGGCTGCGGCCCCGGTGGTGATTGAGAAAGCCCGTGGCGAAGATATCCCGGTGGTCTTCTACAACAAGGAGCCGAGTGCTACCGATCTGGCCAGCTACGACAAGGCCTACTACGTGGGCACCGACTCCAAGGAGTCAGGGATCATCCAGGGTCAGCTGATTGCCAAACACTGGAAAGCCCATCCGGAGTGGGATCTGAACAAGGATGGCGTGATCCAGTTCGTGCTGCTGAAAGGGGAGCCGGGCCACCCGGATGCCGAAGCGCGCACCTCCTACGTGGTCAAGACCCTGAACGATGGCGGCGTCAAGACTGAACAACTGCACATGGATACCGGTATGTGGGATACCGCCATGGCGAAAGACAAGATGGACGCCTGGATCTCCGGCCCCAACGCCAACAAGATCGAAGTGGTCATCGCCAACAACGACGGCATGGCAATGGGCGCAGTCGAATCACTGAAAGCACAGGGCAAGACTGCCATTCCGGTGTTCGGCGTCGATGCGCTGCCGGAAGCGCTGGCCATGGTCAAGAGCGGTGCCATGGCGGGTACCGTGCTGAACGATGCGGCCAACCAGGCCAAAGCCACCTTCGAGCTGACCAAGAACCTGGCTGAAGGCAAACCGGCC
This sequence comes from Aeromonas sp. R2-2, assembly GCF_040908355.1. Classification (NCBI taxonomy): domain Bacteria; kingdom Pseudomonadati; phylum Pseudomonadota; class Gammaproteobacteria; order Aeromonadales; family Aeromonadaceae; genus Aeromonas; species Aeromonas sp. R2-2. The sequence goes on from NZ_JBFODQ010000075.1 coordinate 67,621, forward strand.
GGTGAAGGCACCAAGTGGAATATCGTCGACAAGGTGGTACGTGTTGCCTACGTCGGTGTGGATAAAGACAACCTGTCCCAATTCGAGTAATTCCCTCCTCCAGGGCAAGGGAGATCCCCTTGCCCTTTTTTCAACCAGATGTGATGGCTGATATGACAACACAGCAACAATCAGAATGGCTGTTGGAGATGATTGACGTCAGTAAGAGCTTTCCCGGCGTCAAGGCACTCGATAATGTCAATTTACGGGTCCGTCCTCATTCTGTGCATGCGTTGATGGGCGAGAACGGGGCGGGAAAATCCACACTGCTCAAGTGCCTGTTCGGCATTTACGAGAAGGATCAGGGCAAGATCTTCTTCAAGGGGCAGGAGATCAACTTCACCTCCTCCAAAGAGGCGCTGGAAAATGGCGTCTCCATGGTGCATCAGGAGCTCAACCTGGTGCTGCAGCGTACCGTGATGGACAACATGTGGCTCGGCCGCTACCCCACCAAGGGGTGGTTTATCGACCACGGCAAGATGTATGACGACACCAAGCGCATCTTCGATGAGCTGGATATCGACATCGACCCCAAGGTGAAGGTCGCGACCCTGTCGGTCTCCCAGATGCAGATGATCGAGATCGCCAAGGCGTTCTCCTACGACGCCAAGATCGTCATCATGGACGAACCCACCTCCTCGCTGACCGAGAAAGAGGTGAATCACCTCTTCAAGATCATCAACAAGTTAAAGGAGAAGGGGTGCGGCATCGTCTACATCTCTCACAAGATGGAGGAGATCTTCCAGCTCTGTGACGAGATCACCATATTGCGGGATGGCCAGTGGGTGGCAACCCAGCCGCTCAAGGGCATGACCATGGATCAGATCATCGGCATGATGGTCGGCCGTGAACTGACCCAGCGTTTCCCGGAAAAGACCAACCAGCCGAAAGAGGTGATCCTCGAGATCGAACACCTGACGGCGAAGAACCAGCCTTCCATTCAGGATGTGACCTTCAACCTGCACAAGGGGGAGATCCTCGGCATCGCCGGACTGGTGGGGGCCAAGCGCACCGACATCGTCGAGACCCTGTTCGGCATTCGCGATCGCAGCCAGGGCAGCATCAAGCTGCACGGCAAAGAGGTGGCCAACCACAACGCCCACGAAGCGATCCGCAACGGCTTTGCGCTGGTGACGGAAGAGCGCCGCTCCACCGGTATCTACTCCCGGCTCGATATCGCCTTCAACTCCCTGATCGCCAACATGGATAGCTACAAGGGCTCCATGGGGCTGCTCAGCGACAACAAGATGAAGAGCGATACCCAGTGGGTGATCGACTCCATGCGGGTCAAGACGCCGACCCAGCAGACCCAGATCGGTTCCCTCTCCGGGGGCAACCAGCAGAAGGTGATCATCGGTCGCTGGCTGCTGACCCAGCCGGAGATCCTGATGCTCGACGAGCCCACCCGCGGCATAGACGTCGGGGCCAAGTTCGAGATCTACCAGCTCATCCTGGAGCTGGCGAAGAAGGACAAGGGGATCATCATCATCTCGTCAGAGATGCCGGAATTGCTGGGGATCACCGACCGCATCATGGTGATGAGCAATGGCCGGGTCGCCGGGATCGTCAATACCAAAGAAACTGACCAGAGCGAGATACTGCGCCTGGCATCTCTGTACCTCTAGAGACAGGAAGACATTTATGGAGTCGGCTAAAAATTTCAATCTGATGCAGGCGCTCAAGGAAAACGCCATCTATCTGGTGCTGCTGGTGCTGCTCATGGTCATCGTGATCCAGGAGCCCTCCTTCCTGAGCCTCACCAACTTCAGCAACATCCTGACCCAGTCCTCGGTGCGGGTCATCATAGCGCTGGGGGTGGCGGGCATCATCATCACCCAGGGGACGGATCTCTCGGCCGGTCGTCAGGTCGGTCTGGCGGCACTCATCGCGGCAACCATGTTGCAGGCGCTGACCAACGTCAACAAGGTGTTCCCGACATTGGGAGAGGTGCCCATTCCGGCGGTGATCCTGCTGGTCTGTGTGGTGGGGGCGCTGATTGGTCTGGTCAACGGTCTCATTGTGGCCTACCTGAACGTAACCCCGTTCATTACCACTCTGGGCACCATGATCATCGTTTACGGTATCAACTCCCTCTACTTCGATTCGGTGGGTGCCTCGCCGGTGGCCGGGTTTGACCCCCGCTTCTCCAGCTTCGCCCAGGGCTTTATCCGGATCGGCGGCTTCAAGCTCTCGTACCTCACCTTCTATGCTGCCATCGCCAGCGTCTTTGTCTGGGTGCTGTGGAACAAGACCCGCTTTGGCAAGAACATCTTCGCCATCGGCGGCAACCCGGAAGCGGCCAAGGTATCCGGCGTCAACGTGGCGGTCAATCTGGTGATGATCTATGCGTTGGCGGGGGTCTTCTACGCCTTCGGCGGCATGCTGGAAGCGGGCCGGATCGGTAGTGCCACCAACAACCTCGGCTTCATGTACGAGCTGGACGCCATCGCGGCCTGCGTGGTGGGCGGGGTGTCGTTTGCCGGCGGGGTGGGAACGGTCGCAGGTGTGATCACCGGCGTACTTATCTTCACCCTGATCAACTATGGTTTGACCTATATCGGTGTCAGCCCTTACTGGCAGTTCATCATCAAGGGCGGCATCATCATTCTGGCGGTGGCATTGGACTCCATGAAGTACGCCAAGAAGAAATAACGATTGGCAGGGAGGGTTGGCGTTGCCAGCCCTCTCTTCTGGAGGGAACCCATGCCATTCAAGGTCAAGATTTACCTCTTGCTGCTACTGGCCATTCTGGTCACCATCGGCACCGCCGGGCTCAGCGTGAATCACTTCATCAGTGGCTATATTCGCACTCAGGCCACCCACAACATCACCGAGCAGATCACTCTGGTCAAAGAGAAGCTGGCCAGCGACATCAATCAGAAAATCCTGTTGGCCGCCAACCTCAACTTCGGGGTGACCAACGTCAAGAAGACCCTGCAAGAGACCGGCTTTCACAATATCGTCAAAGTGATCGGCGACATGGCCTTCGACGTGAACGGGGTCATCAACGACAGTGCCAAAGTCGATGCCCTGCGCAAGCTGATCCCCGCCGCCAACAACCAGATTACCGTCAGCCCGCTGCAACAGGTGGATGGCAAGCCGGTCATCACCATTCTGGTGCCGCGCGGTGCCGATTCCGCCTATCTCTACTACCTCGACATGAGCGAGTTCAAAAGTCTGCTGGAGAAGATGAGTGGCGATGGCCGCTACTTCTCGCTGGCCGACAGTCAGGGCAACAGCCTCTATGACAGCAAGCCGCAAGGGGAGAACGAGGCACGCCCCAACCAGCTGGATATTCGCGGCAGCAGCTGGACCCTGACCGGCTACATCGATCTTGACTACATCCGGGCCATGACCCGGGCTCTCAACGGCCAGATCATCATGGCGCTGTGCGGCGTGGCGATCGTGGTGATGGTGCTGGCGATGCTGGCGCTCAATGTGGCCTATCGCCCCATCCTCTCGCTGCGGGATCTGGTGCTGGAGCTCTCTCGCGGCAGCGGCGATCTCACCCGCCGACTGGCGGTGACCAGCAAGGATGACCTGGGCCAGATCTCGGCCGGCATCAACCGCTTTATCGAGCGGTTGCAGGAGATGATGGGGGAGGTGCGGCAGGCGAGCGGCCAGCTCAACAGCGGCATCGAGGGGTTGGCCAGCCAGACCGGCGCCGCCCAGTCCCTGCTGGCGGATCATGTACGCGAGACCGAGCAGGTGGTGACCGCCATCAACGAGATGAGCCGCACCGCGGTCTCCGTCTCCGAGAGTGCGGCCAGCACCGCCCGGCTCACCGGCCAGAGCCAGCAACTGGCGAGCCAGTCCCGTCAGGTGGTGGATCAGGCCATGGCCAGCGTGATGGCGCTGGTGGACGAGGTGGAGGAGACCGCCCGTTCCATCGAGGCGATGCAGCAGGATGTGCAGCAGATTGGCTCTGTATTGGGGGTGATCGGCAGCATTGCCGAACAGACCAACCTGCTGGCCCTCAATGCCGCCATCGAGGCGGCTCGCGCCGGGGAACAGGGTCGTGGCTTTGCGGTGGTGGCGGATGAGGTACGCTCGCTTGCGGCCCGTACCCAGAAGAGCACTGCAGAGATCCAGACCATGCTGGCCAGCCTGCAGCGGGGCACCCGGACTGTGGTGGAGGCCATGGGCAACACCAAGCAGAGCTGTCAGGGGGCTGCCGAGAACACCACTAAAGTCAACGAGTCGCTGGATCTGATGGCGGGGGAAGTGGTGGAGATCAACGATCTCATCAGCCATATCGCCACGGCGGCGGAGCAGCAGAGCGCAGTGGCCGAAGAGATCAATCGCAACATGAGCGCCATCGCTGAAGTGATCCGCCAGCTGACCCACAATGGCGAAGCGACGGTCGCCAGCTCTGCGGCGATGCAGCAGACCTACGACCGGCTGCGGGAGATCGTGGGTCACTTCCGGCTGGAGTGAGGCCGGTGTTCAGTCAATAACAAAACAGGGCCATCCGGCCCTGTTGTTGTTTTCCTGTCTGCCTGAATTAACCGGCTTTGCGGCGCAGGTAGACCCCGGCCTCCATGTGGTGGGTCCAGGGGAACTGGTCGAACAGGGCGAAGCGGGCGATCTCGTGGGTATCGCCCAGCACCGCCATGTTGGCTTGCAGAGTCTCGGGGTTGCAGGAGATGTAGAGGATGTTGTCGTACTCCTGCACCAACTTGACGGTGGCATCGTCGAGACCGGCACGGGGCGGGTCGACGAAGATGGTGTTGCACTGGTAAGCGCCGAGATCGACCCCCTTGAGGCGGTTGAACTCCCGCTCGCCGCGCATCGCCATGGTGAACTCCTCGGCCGACATGCGCAGGATGATCAGGTTGTCGACGCCGTTTGCGGCGATGTTGAACTGGGCGGAGTCCACGCTCGGCTTGGCGATCTCGGTGGCCAGCACCTTGCGGAAGTTCTGCGCCAGCGCAATCGAGAAGTTGCCGTTGCCGCAATAGAGCTCCAGCAGGTCCCCTTCGCTCCCCTTGGTCACATCCAGCGCCCAGGCCAGCATCTGCTCGTTGATGGCGGCGTTGGGCTGGGTGAAGCTGTTCTCCACCTGCTTGTAGATGAGCTGGCGACCCGCCACGTTGAGCTGTTCGATGACGAAGTCATCCCCCAGACAGATCTTCTGCTTGTGGGCGCGGCCAATCAGTTGCAGCTCGAACCCCTTGGCGCGCAGATCGGCCTGCAGCGCTTCGGCGGCCTGTTGCCATTCGGCCTCCAGCTTGCGGTGATAGAGCAGGCTGACAATGATCTGGCCGGACTGGGTGGAGAGGTAGTCAATCTGGAACAGCTTGCGGCGCAGCACCGGGTGTGGGCGCAGCCCCTCCAGCAGCAGCGGCATCAACTGGTTGATGAGGCGGCTGGCGGTAGGGAAGTGGTCTATCTTGATGATCTCTTTGGTCGCCGGGGCATACATGCAGTGGAAGAGGTCATCCCCTTCGTGCCAGATGCGAAATTCGGCGCGCATCCGGTAGTACTCTGCCGGTGAGCTGTGCACTTCCAGCGCCGGGAGGGTGAAGCCGGCAAACAGCTCGGTGAGGCGAGCGCGCTTTTCGTCGAGTTGGGCCTGATAGTCGGCCGCGGTTCTAGGCGCCGGAGCGTTCGCGGAAGGCTGTTGGGACTGGGTCATAAATACCTCACATGCACACCGGCCGGGCCGGGTCGAAATCGGGGGAAGGCAACAGGCCACCCAAAGGGGCCCGATTTTAAAAGCCAGCCGCAGATTGTCCAGTATTTTGTGGTCAAGAAGTGTTCAGTCAGGCCGATAGCTGATCTACAGGCATGGTGGGAGGACACATTATGCAGATCGAAGGCGTGGGCGCAGCCCAACCCAAGGGAGTGGGTGTTTCTCCCAAATCGCCCCAACAGGCGGAGCAGAAACAGGTCAAGAGCGAGGAGGAGGTCTCCTTGCACAAGCCGCCCAAGTGGGCGCAGGTGCTGATCCAGCAGGCATTGCAGTTCTCGCTGGAGATCAACGGCCAGGGCTATCAGGCGCCGAAGGTGAAAGAACCTGAGGAGATCACCCCGGAGACCCTGTTCGACTTCCAGTCGGTGGCGGACAACGTGCTGCAGTTCGTGACCGGGCGGCTTGGTGCCGCGCGCGCCGATGGCAAATCTGACGACGACCTGACCGGGATGATGGAGCAGGCCCGCAAGGGGGTCGACAAGGGCTTTGACGAGGCGAAGAAGCAGCTCGGCAAGTGGGCGACTGACAACGACGATATCAAAACCGGTATCGATCAGAGCTACAAGCTGATCCAGAAAGGGCTCGAGGAGTTCGAGAAGGAGTTCTTCGGCAAGGTCTCTCCGACCGACATGGGACAGGCCGAGATGGCCAGTCGCCAGCAGGGGTATCTGGAGATCCAGACCAAGGATGGCGACAAGGTGGTGCTGCGATTCAACGACAGCTGGCAGACCAAGTCCCAGAGCAGCGAGAGCGGCAGCCAGTTCAGCCTCAAGTCGAGCCAGAGCTTCAGCTTCTCGCTGGAGGGGGATCTCAACAGCGACGAGATGGAGTCCATCGGCAAGCTGGTCAAGGGGATCGACGAGCTGGCGGGGAACTTCTTCTCCGGCAACTTCGAGGATCTGCTGGATAAGGCGAATGAACTGAAGCTGGATGACAGTCAGCTGGCCTCCTACTCCCTCAAGCTCAAGCAGAGCGTCAAGTTGAGCCAGACCTATCAGGGGGCGCACTCCCTGCAGGATCTGATCAAGCCGTTTGCCGACTATCTGCCGAAGCTGGATCAGGTGCAGAAACAGGCGGATAGCCTGCTGCCAGCATCCCAACAACAGGCGCTGACCCCGGCCGTGCTGGCCGCGAGAGGAGAAGAAGAACCGGCGCAGGTCGATCGCTTCACCAGCTTCAACCAGCGGATGCTGGAGGCGCTGCGGATGATCAACCAGTTCCAGCCCTCCACCGAGCCCGCCAGCAAGCGCGTCTGAGCCACAGCGCGTTACGCAAGTAATGACCTGCCGTTTGCCAGCTCTTCTCGGGGCTGGCAAACTGGCCTTTTCTCCAATCCGGTTGCCCCATGAACCCCAAGAAGCCAAGAGACAAGCGCGAGCTCTGCTACCCCTTTATCTTCGAAACCTCGCTCAAATGTGATTTTGAAATCGCCACCGACGAGCTCTGCTGTCAGGTCGGGGCCGTGCTGTCACACCTTGCGCCGGATGCCGATACCGAGCCCATGCTGGCGGATCTCGCGGCGTTGCAGCGACTTATCTACAACCTCAATGGCTCGGTACGCGGTAAGCTGGGGATCTTCGATGCAGACCTTGAGTGGCTCAAGGCCCGTTACGACCACTACAACGAGGCGAGTCGCGGCAGCGTCACCGGTTTTGTGCTGCCACAGGGGCCGCAGCCCATCCCCACCCTCCATCTGTGCCGCTGCGGCAGCAAGAAGGTGGTGCGGCTGCTGGTCAGGCTGGAAGAGAGCGGGGTGGCCTTCGATCCCATTCTCTATCGCTTCGCCAACCTGCTGGCCAACTTCTTCTTCGTGCTCACCGTCTACCTCAAGCAGCGCTGGCAGGTGCCGGAAGTGCCCTACGTCAGCATCAACTACTGATGGCGGCTGGTTAGGGGCCAGACGTCATGGTGGATTGAATGGAATAAAAAACCGGAGCCTTGGGCTCCGGTTTTGTTTTTCAGCGCGTCAGTTGCCCGCTCAGCTGGAGATCAGCACTCTCGCCGAGTTGGCCGGGATGGTGAGCTGCACCTCGCCCTGCACCACCTCGAACTTCTCGCCGTTGAAGGCGTCAGTGAAGCGGCTGGCAGGGCTGGCGGTCTGCCACAGGGGCAGGCTGATGGTGCGCGGCTCGCTCGGATGGCGGTTGCAGGCCACTACCACCTGATCGCTTTGCAGGGTACGGGCGAACACATAGCTGTGGGGCCCGGCGTAGAGGGTCTGGATATCGCCACGGCGCAGGGAGGGGCGCTGGCGGCGGATCTGGATCAGCCGACGATAGTGGTCGTGCAGCACATGATCCCAGTCTGTGGTATCCCACGGGAAGCAGCGGCGGCAGTCCGGATCGTTGCCGCCGGAGAGCCCCACTTCATCGCCGTAGTAGATGGAGGGCACGCCGATATAGGTGAGCAGCAGGGTGGCGGCCAGCTGCATCCGCTGTTTGTCCTCTCCCAGCAGATGGAGGAAGCGGGCGGTATCGTGGCTGTCCAGCAGGTTGAACTGGGCCAGCTGGTTCTTGAACGGGATGTGGGCCCGCGCCAGCTTGAGCCAGCGATCCAGCTCTTCGGCGCTGATCTTGATGGGGTGGTAGGCGATATCCTGCCCCGCCAGGAAGGCGCGGACCGGGTGGGCGAAGCCATAGTAGTTCATGGCGCCATCCTCCTGATCCCCTTGCAGCCACTGGCTCGCCTCGAAGAAGTGTTCGCCGAGCACATAGGCGTCCGGGTTCTCCTGCTTCACTGCCCCGCGAATGGCGCGTACATGGCTGCGATTGCCCTCGGCGGTGCCGCGCTCCCCCAGCATGTGGATGACGTCAAAGCGCCAGCCATCGATCTGGTAGGGGGCGCGCATCCAGTAACGGAGGATGGCGTCGTCGGCCCGATAGACGGCGTCTTGCACCTTCTCGCAGGAGAAGTCGAGCTTGGGCAGGCTGCGAATGCCCTTCCAGCTGACGTAATCCCCTTCTTTATCAAAGGTGTAGAAGCTGCGCCACGGGGAGTCCGGGTTGCTCTGGGCGCCCAGTGGCGGGCAGAACCAGGGATGCTCGGTAGAGGTGTGGTTGACCACCGCATCGAGAATGATCTTCATGCCGCGCTGGTGCAGGTTGCGGGTCAGCTCGGCGAACTGCTCGTTGCTGCCGAGGTGGGCGTCCACCTTGAAGTAGTCCTGGGTGTCGTACTTGTGGTTGCTCGGCGAATCGAAGATGGGGTTGAGGTAGAGCGCCGTCACCCCGAGAGATTGCAGGTAGTGGAGCTTGGCATCGATGCCTGCCAGATCGCCGCCGTAAAATTCGCAGGCGCCGTGGCCCTCTTCGTGGCGACTGACCGGCTCGCCCCACGCCTTGCTGATCACAGCCTTGCCACGGTACTCGTACTCGTGATGCTTGACGCTCAGCGACGGATCGCCGTTGCAGAAGCGGTCGGGGAAGATCTGGTAGAACACCTGATCCTGCACCCAGGCCGGTGGCTGATGCAGGCTGTTGAAGCGAAAATGCTGTTCCCGTGGCGGCATGGACGCGCTGACGCCCGCCCCGTGCAACCACCACTGCTCCTCGTCGGTGAGGCACTTGAAGCTGTAGAGGTGGATATCCTGTCCCTTGATGAGCGGCAGGGTCGCCTGCCACACCTGCAGCCGATCGCGGGTGGAGACTGCCGTCATCGGGATCAGGTACTCCTCGTTATCCGGCTCGTGGCGCAGCCATACCTCGCGGATCGGCGCATCCAGCTCGCTAAAAAGGGTCAATTGCAGTGCGTCGGCGCTCTCTTTGAACCAGGGCGCCACCTGGGGATGAAACAGAAACGGATGGGTCATGATGCTTATTGAGTCAGAAGATCGGCGAGGGCATTACCCTGTTCATGCAGTGTTTCGAGCTGGCCTGCCAGCGACTTGGGATCCAGTCCCAACTGGTCGGCGAGCGGTTTGGGGAAGCGGGCGATGATGGCCTGGGCAGGCACGCCCGCGTTCCAGGCGAAGGAGATAAACACGGCGAGGCGGATCAGCACCGCCTCCTTGCTGACCGGATCGTGGGAGAGCGGGTCAAGCTGTTGGGAGATGGCATCGACGAAGGCCTCGGAGAGGTTCCAGCGCCGCGCCAGCTCGGCACCGAGCTGGGCATAGTCGTAGCCCAGCATCTCCCGCTGGGCCTCGACCCGGCTGCTGCCGTTCTGGATCGCCATGTTGATGAGCTCGGCCTCTTCCGGCAAGGTGCTCTGGATAAGCAGCTCGCCGATGTTGTGGATCAGGGCGCAGGTAAAGGCGGTCTCGGGATCCATCACCTTGGCCTCCTGCGCCAGGGTCTTGGCGATGGTGGCGACCTGGAAGGTCTCGGTCCAGAACTTGTTCTTGTCGAAGCTGGGCGGGGCCTTGAAGGTGCCGATGATGCCGGAGGCGACCACCACGGAGCGCAGCCGGTTGAAGCCGAGCCGGATCACCGCCTGTTCGATGGAGGTCACTTCGTTGCCCCGGCGCAGGGCGGCCGAGTTGGCCATCCGCAGCACCTTGACGCTGATCACCTGATCCATGGCGATCTTGGCCGCAATCTCGTCGATGCGGGCATTCTCGTCGTTGAAGCTCTGCATCAACTCGTGCAGCAGCTTGGGAATAGTGGGGAGTTGTTTGATCTTGTCAAACAGGCGATCCATCGACATGGCTGAGGCAGCCTCCATTGCGAACTCTGCCTCATATTGTGCCACAGCCAGACAACATGTTCCTGTTTGTGATGCGGCTTTGTGAGCGCTAGAACACCCAGTCGCGCAAGGTGTATTCCAAACGGTGCTGTTTGCCCTGCAGGATCAGGTTCTGACTGGTGCCGCTCAGGGTCGCCCCCTCGGTAAGGGTGGTCAGCACGGCCTGCTCTATGGTGTCCAGCGGCGGCATGCAGGCCATTTCGGTGCTGCCCAGACTGGTGACCCACAGTTTGTCATCTTCCAGATGGCCCTGACCGAAGTAGCGGTTGCAACCGGCGATGCCGTTGACGGTGAAGTGCTCGCCGATCTCGAAATCGGGGGGATTGTCGCGGGGGGCCTTGATCGGTTCGTCATCCAGTTTGCTCAGTACCCAGTGGTGGTGTTGCAGATCTTGCTGAACAAAGGCGGTCGAGCTGCAGCCAGCGAGCAGTAACAGGGGGATCAGCAAAAAGGGCAATCTGGGCATGAGGGGGCTCCGGTTGGGGGAGCGTCAAGAATACCCTTTTTGGGCAGTCGGGAGCAGGGCGGGAGAGGGGACGACCGACCGCTTCTGTCGCCCCTTGTCCCGCATGACTGTCGCTTAATGGCAACACACGGGTGATGTTGCCATCGATTTACGCTATCTCAGGGCTCAGTTGGCGAACAGCCGCTCGGCATAACGGGCAAGACCCGCAGCCACCGAGCCGAAGTCATCGCCACCCTCAAGCGGTATGGACGGGAGCTTCTGGCGGATAAAGCTGGCGATCAGCGGCGAGCGGGCGCTACCGCCGGTGACGAAGATGCGATCCGGCTGCACACCGGCAGCGGCAATCGCTTCGTCCATCAGCTCGCCAATCTTCTCCAGCAGCAGGGCCGAGGCGTTGGCCAGCTGTTCGCGGGTCAGCTCCGCTTCCAGCCCTTTTTCCAGCTCGGCCAGCGATTGGCGATTGAGCTCCTGCTCCGAGAGGGCGATCTTGCCCTGCTCGGCACGCCAGACCAGCTGGTGGCTCAGCTTGTGGGCCCGCAGGCTGGCCAGACGCCCCAGCTTGCTACCGGGCTGGCTGTCGAGCTGCAGATCCTGCAGCTGGCGGGCGGTGTCGAGGCTGTAGAAGCGGCTCTGGGCGCTGACGTCATTGATGGCGGCCGCATCCCAGAACAGCGGGTGGGGCAGCGGCTTGCCGGTCTTGAGGGTCTCGTGCATGCCGAGCAGCGGCATCATCCCCTCCACCGTCAGACGGATATCGAAGTCGTTGCCGCCGATCCGCTGGCCGCTGTGGCCGAGCAGATCGCCGCTGCGATCCAGCTGATCGCGGTAGCTCGGGCCCATCCGCAGCATGGAGCAGTCGGTGGTACCGCCACCGATATCCACCACCAGCACCACGGCGTCTTCGGTGAGGCGCGCCTCGAATTCAAACCCGGCGGCCACCGGCTCATAGAGGAACTCCACCTGCTCGAAACCGGCCAGACGGGCCGCTTCGGTCAGGATAGCGATAGCTTGCTGGTTACTCTCTTCCCCCGCCAGCCCCTGAAAGTTGACCGGTCGGCCGATCACCGCCTGACGGATCGGGGCGCCGAGCTGCTGCTCCGCCTGCTGGCGGACATGGAGCATCATGGCGCAGACGATATCTTCAAACAGGGCGATCTGGGGGGCCTTGAGGCCATAGGCACCGAGGAAGGATTTCGGCGATTTGATGTAGTAGCCGTCGTCCGGCTCTTCCAGATAGCGCTCCAGCGCGGCACCGCCAAAGCTCAGCTCGTCGATCAGTCCCTCTTCGCGCATCTGGCGGCGAATCATCTGGGCACGGGTGACCACGGGGCCACGCAGCTTGAGGTACTCCGCCTGCTGGGCGGGGGCCAGCCCTTCGGCCAACAGACCGGCGATAGCATCCCGGTGGGGGGCATGCAGGGTGGAGGGGAGATAGCGGGATGCACCAAGATTCAGCAGCCTGGGGCTACCTTGTTCCATCACGGCCACGGCACAGTTGGAGGTGCCGTAATCAAATCCGATAAACATGGGCGCCAGACTCCTGAATAAAAAAGGGGGGCTAGCCTACCCGAAGGCGCCGGGTCTCACAACCCGGCGCGTGACGAAGAGAGGGCGAGCCCCTATTCCACTTCGTTGTCGCAGCGGCCCTGGCTCTCGATGGCGCGGATATTGCCGAGGGTGGTATCGGCGATGGCGTGCAGTGCCTCGCGGGTCAGGAACGCCTGATGGCCGGTGAACAGCACGTTGTGGCAGGCAGACAGGCGGCGGAACACGTCATCGGTGATCACCTCGTTGGACTTGTCGGAGAAGAAGAGATCCTCTTCCTCTTCGTAGACGTCCAGCCCCAGCGCGCCGATACGGGAGGTCTTGAGCGCCTCGATGGCGGCGTTGGAGTCGAGCAGGCCGCCCCGGCTGGTGTTGATGATCATCACCCCGTCCTTCATCTTGGCAAATGCCTCCTTGTTCAACAGGTGGTAGTTCTCTTTGAACAGCGGGCAGTGCAGGCTGATGATGTCGGATTGGCGGAACAGGGTATCGAGATCCACGTACTCGGCTCCCAGCTCGATGGCTGCCGGATTCTGGTAAGGATCGTTGACCAGCAGGCGAACCCCGAAGCCCTTGAGGATGCGCAGGGCGGCCAGACCGATCTTGCCGGTGCCGATGACGCCAACGGTCTTGCCATGCATGTTGAAGCCGACCAGCCCTTCCAGCGAGAAGTTGGCGTCGCGGGTGCGCTGATAAGCCTTATGGATGCGGCGGTTGAGGCACATCATCATGCCGACGGCGTGTTCTGCGGTCGCCTCGGGGGAGTAGGCGGGCACCCGCACCACTTTCAACCCCAGCTCTTTGGCTGCGGCCAGATCCACGTTGTTGTAACCGGCGCAGCGCAGGGCTATCACCTGGGTGCCGTTGGCAGCCAGTTCGGTCAATACCTCGCGGTCGGCATCGTCATTGACGAACAGACACACCACCGGGAAGCCGTGAGCCAGTCGGGCCGTTTTGGCCTCCAGCCGCACATCGAAAAACTCCAGGTCGAAGCCGTACTGGCTGTTGGCCTGGTTGAAATGCTCTTTGTCATAGCTCTTGGTACTGAATACGGCGACTTTCATGGTATGTGCTCCGCAGCGTGTGTGTCGTTAAATTACAACAAAATGGGTCGGCTATCACCGGACAAACCGGCTGGTTATTGTCCCCACGGCATAATGGGAACGGCGCTGACTGCACTCTTGTACGAACCATCCACCAGTTTGGTGCTGTAGGTCAGGTAAACCAGTGCATTGCGTTTCTTGTCGTAAAAACGCACCACTTTCTGCTCCTTGAACACCAGCGAGGTGCTGACATCGAACACCTCTTCCCCCGCTTTCAGCTTTTCGGGCAGGGTGATGGGGCCGATCTGGTGGCACGACAAGGAGGCGTGGGAGGGATCTTCCGCCAGTCCCAGCCCGCCTTTTACACCACCGGTCTTGGGGCGCGCCAGATAGCAGGCGACGCCGTCGATGCGCGGGTCGTCGAACGCCTCCACCAGGATCTTGTGGTTGGGGCCGAAGAGCTTGAAGGCTGTGCTCACTTCACCGACCGGGTCGGCCTTGTCGGCCAGTGCCGGGCCGGCAAACAGGGCCCCCAGCAGCAGGGGCAGGGCGCGGCGCAGGGCATTATGTCGCGTGTGGTTATGTGTCATGGTCTCTCCTGCTGGCCCGGCACTCCTCAATAGGGAATGCCCAGGCGACGATAGAGGCTGGCAAGCACCCAGGCGGGGCCTATCAGCAGAAATTGCAGGTCGGCGAGGAAGGAGGGGCGTTTGCCCTCGATCTTGTGGCCGACAAACTGGGCTATCCAGAGCAGCACGAACGCTGCCACGGCGGGCCACAACAGCGGCCCCTGCCATTGGTGGCAGACCCACAGTCCCAGTGCGGTCAGCCCAGCCATCCCCGCGAACAGCGAAAACGACAGCTGCAAATAGAACAGCAGCACCGGAATGGCTGCCACTGCCGCCCAGTTGAGGGGCTCTGGCAAGGGCCCGTGTGGCAGACACCAGAGCAGCGCCAGCGAGCAGAGATAGATGCCCGGCACCGCCAGTTTGTGGATGGCAACGTTTATCGGATGGCGATGGCTCTGGCCGTACTGCGCAAACCACTCCTGGATTCCCTTCATGGCACCTCCCTGGCGCACTGTGTTCTCGCTGCCTGACCTTCGTGGCCAGGCGCTCGGGATGCTTATCTTTGCGGTGGATACTCCCAATATTGGGCCGGAATGGATTTTAGCAACGGGGTCATATCCGGATTGGGCAGGGCGATGGTGACCCGCTGATCGAGGTTGGCGCTGGCGAGCGCTTCGCGGATCTTGGGGTTGTCATTGAAGAACTTCATAAAACTGCCATCGGCATAGGCCCGCTCCAGCCCGGTCTGAATCGCCTTGGCCAGCTTGGGGTATTCGGGGCTGACGAAGAAGAACTGGGCGAAGGGGTAGCGGATCAGCAGATGCTGCTCGATGGCGAGGTTGGGATACTGCGCCACAAGCTCGCTGCGCTCGGCGAAGATTTCCACCAGGGCGCGCGGGAAGAAGTCGATCTTGTCGCCGTCGTTGATAAGGCGAAACAGGCTGCTGTATCGGCCGGATAAGGTCGGGATACCCGCATTTTCCAGAATTTTGTTATCGGCCCAACCGACCCCTTGCGCCGCCTTCAGCTGTTTGAGGTCGGCCAGGGTATTGATCTGGTTGAACTTCTCTTGTGCATCTGCGTGGATGAAGGACAGCCGCAATCCTTCCAGCCCGCGAAACAGCGGAATGGGGACGGCAATCAGGGAGGATTCGAGTGTGCTGGAGGTGCCCATCCAGAAGACGTTGATGGTCTTGCCCTTGCTCAGCTGCTGCTGGAGGGTGAACTGGTTGAGGTCGAGTTCGACAGGCTGGATGCGAAAGGGTTGCCCGGAGCGGGTCAGGGCCAGTTCCAGCAGCTTGTACTGGTACTCCTGGTCAAGATTGTTGACGGGACGGCTGGGGACCTTGACCGTCAGAACCTGTGCTTGTGCCAGCAGTGGCAGGCACAAACACAGCTTGATGAGCCATTTCACTCTCTGTTCTCCTGTAGATTCCGGAAGGTGTCCGGAGTCTAACAGAACTTGTCACCATCTTGCTGCGAGGCGTTGTGCAAGGTTTGAGCGCAGGGCCCTGCCTTGCTGGCGTCTGTTGCACCAGAATGGTGACGGTTCTTCGAAGAATCAGGCGACGCGACGGAACACGTGGGTATCGTTAAATTCCTTGGTGCTCTGGCATTCGACGCAGAAACGGGATTCCGGACGGGCATGCAGCCGCTTGAGGGAGATCTCGTCACCGCAAGATTCGCAGTAACCAAAATCCCCTTCGCTGATGCGCTTCAATGCGCCCCGCAGCTTGCGCAGGTGCAGCTTGTCGTGCTCGATGCGGTTCAGCTCCAGACGGCGGGCTTCCTCGATACTGGCACGGTCAATTTCATCAGCCATCTCGTTGGTGTCGGTGGCGATGGCCTGGCTGGC
Organism: Aeromonas sp. R2-2; assembly: GCF_040908355.1. Classification (NCBI taxonomy): domain Bacteria; kingdom Pseudomonadati; phylum Pseudomonadota; class Gammaproteobacteria; order Aeromonadales; family Aeromonadaceae; genus Aeromonas; species Aeromonas sp. R2-2. Next base: position 83,516 of record NZ_JBFODQ010000075.1, read on the forward strand.
CTGGGAGTTCAGGCGCTCTTCGAGCTCGACGATCTGTCGCTCGATCTGCCCCTTGTAAAAGGCCAGTTGGTCTTCAGTCATGAAATCACACATACGATTAACTACCAGTCAGTTTACTAACCCAATTATCCCTGTTTATGGGGGCTGTCTGCCTACAGACCAAGCCCTTGTATCCCGATTTGCACCTGTTTCATGCAAGAGAGTGCAAATCAGGGCGGGCCTTGTACCAAAAAAATGCAGCCAAGCAAAGCAAATAGGATAAGGATTGTGCGCCCTTGCAAAAAAATGGTCCGTTCCTGTGGGGGATTGGTCGGGATCTGGCGTCCGCGTCACCCTCTGTTGGCATCGCCTTTGCAACGACGAGAGGGGGGGGCTTCGTACGGATTTGAGTGTTTAGTATTTGGTGCCGCCTTGGTCATTATATGCGCCGTTATTTATAGTTTTTTAAACACGCCCGCTTGACATTGCCCTTGATGGCGGGCTTTTATGGTGATGTTGATTACAATTTTATAACAAGGGTGTTCCATATATTAGACACCCTTGCCAATGGCAACCGTAAAGTCGGGGTTTAACATGGACAGTATCAAAGGCTGGATGGAGAGCAATCGCATCACGGAAGTGGAGTGCCTGTTCCCGGATTTCACCGGCAACGCCCGGGGCAAGATCATCCCAGCCAACAAGTTTTTGCGCGAAGGGGGCATGCGTCTGCCCGAGGTGATTTTCACCCAGACGGTGACCGGTGAATATCCGGATGACGACAGCATGATCGACCCGCTGGAGCGGGACATGCAGCTCTATCCTGACCCCAACACCATCCGTTTTGTCCCCTGGGCGCTGGAGCCCACTGCACAGGTGATCCACGACTGTTTCGACGTCAACGGCAAGCTGATCGACATCGCGCCGCGCTCCGTGCTGCGTCGGGTTCTGTCATTTTACGAGAAGCAGGGCTGGAAGCCGGTGGTGGCGCCCGAGCTGGAATTCTATCTGGTCACCCGCAACGAAGACCCCGACTATCCGCTGGTGCCGCCGGTCGGTCGCAACGGCCGCCCTGAGACCGCCCGCCAGTCGTTCAGTATCGATGCGGTCAACGAGTTCGATCCCATTTTTGAAGACATGTATGACTACTGCGAGGCGCAGGAGCTGGAGGTGGACACCCTGATCCACGAGTCGGGCGCCGCCCAGATGGAGATCAACTTCCTGCATGGTGATGCCATCGATCTGGCAGATCAGGTGTTCCTGTTCAAGCGCACCATGCGTGAGGCCGCTCACCGCCACGGCATCTATGCCACCTTCATGGCCAAGCCGATGAGTGACGAACCGGGGTCGGCCATGCACATCCACCAGAGTCTGGAAGATGTGAACGGCCACAACCTGTTCGGTACCCCGAACGGCGGCAACAGCGAACAGTTCATGCACTTCATCGCCGGTTTGCAGAAATACACCCCAGCGGTGACAGCCCTGCTGGCCCCCAACGTCAACTCCTACCGCCGCCTCACTTTTGGCGAGAGCGCGCCACGCAACGTCCAGTGGGGTGTCGAGAACCGCACCTGCGGCCTGCGGGTGCCCTTCTCCGACCCGAGCGCACGGCGGGTGGAGAACCGCTTCGCCGGTGCCGATGCCAACCCCTATCTGGCACTGGCCGCCACTCTGGCTTGTGGCTATCTCGGCATGATGGAGAAGCTGGAGCCGCTGCCGGAGATGAAGTCGAGCGCCTATGACCTGCCCTACAGCCTGCCCCGCTCGCTGGAAGAGGCGCTCAGCCATCTCGAACAGTGCGAGCCCATCAAGGAGATGCTGGGGGAGCGCTTCACCCGCGCCTTCGTCGCGGTCAAACGCAAAGAGTACGAGACCTACTTCGGGGTGATCAGTCGCTGGGAGCGGGAGTTCCTGCTGCTGAACGTCTGATCCCCCTGTAACGGGGGGGCCGGAGTCGGCCTCCCCGATCCCTGTATCGAAGAGACCGGAACGCGAGTCAGGTGGCGGCAGCCACCTGTGAGTGGTTGTGGCTGCGAGCATGCAAGCCCGCCTGACTACCCACCTGACTATTTGACGACTGAATATTGCCAAATCGAAGGAACCGAGGAGCAACAAATGCAGCAGACAACCCGTGAGTGGCAACAACTGGATGCCAGCCACCACCTGCACCCCTTTACCGACTTTCAGGCCCTGAACAAGAAGGGTTCGCGCATCATTACCAAGGCCAGCGGCGTCTATCTGGAGGATTCCGAGGGCAAACGCATTCTCGACGGCATGGCGGGGCTGTGGTGCGTCAATATGGGCTATGGCCGCCAGGAGCTGGTGGATGCCGCTACCCGCCAGATGCAGCAGTTGCCCTACTACAACCTCTTCTTCCAGACCGCTCACCCGCCGGTGATCGAGCTGGCGACCCTGCTGGCCGAGGTGACGCCAGCCCATCTCAACCACGTCTTCTTTACTGGCTCCGGCTCCGAGTGCAACGACACCGTGCTGCGGATGGTGCGCCACTACTGGGCCAGCAAGGGTCAGCCTGACAAACAGGTGATCATCAGTCGCCACAACGCCTACCACGGTTCTACCGTGGCGGGGGCGAGCCTGGGCGGCATGAAGGGGATGCATGCCCAGGGTGGTCTGCCCATTCCCGGCATAGTGCACATCGATCAGCCTTACCACTTCGGTGAGGGGCAGGGGATGAGCGCCCACGACTTCGGGCTGGAGCGGGCCCGTCAGCTGGAGCAGAAGATTCTGGAGCTGGGGGTGGACAAGGTGGCTGCCTTTATCGGCGAGCCGATCCAGGGGGCGGGCGGCGTAATCATTCCGCCCGACAGCTACTGGCCGGAGATCCAGCGCATCTGCGATCACTACGGCATCCTGCTGATCGCCGACGAGGTGATCTGCGGCTTTGGCCGTACCGGCCACTGGTTTGCCAGCGAAGGGTTTGGCATCAAGCCGGACCTGATGTGTCTGGCCAAGGGGATCACCTCCGGTTATCTGCCGCTCGGCGCAGTGATGGTCAGTGACCGGGTTGCCAAGGGGCTGGTGGAGGAGGGGGGGGAGTTCAACCACGGCTTCACCTATTCGGGTCACCCGGTCTCTTGCGCCGTGGCGGTGGCCAATATCCAGCTTATGCAGAAAGAGAGCATAGTTAAGCGAGTGCATGATACTATCGGCCCCTATTTGCAGCGCCGCTGGGCGGAGCTGGCCGATCATCCGCTGGTGGGAGAAACCCGAGGCAAAGGATTGGTCGCCGCGCTGGAAATCGTTGAGGATAAGCAGACCAACCGGCGTTTCCCGGCTCAGGCAAATGCGGGGATGACTTGCCGGGAGTTCTGCTTTAACAATGGCTTGGTGATGAGGGCGGTAGGCGATACCATGATCATATCGCCCCCCTTGGTCATCACCGAGGAACAGGTTGATGAATTGGTCGATCTGGCCAGGCGCAGTCTGGATCTGACAGCCGCAAAGCTGAAGGGTTGAGGTGGGTCGGGCAGGTTGGCATGCGCATACAATTTGCTTAGGAGACAAGGATGATGTCTTTCAAAACAGGAGTGATCGCTGCCTCTGTGGCTCTGGTCATGGCAAGTGCCGGAGCAATGGCTGAAGAGAAGGTGCTGCACGTCTACAACTGGAGCGACTACATAGCGCCGGATACCCTGGATAACTTCCAGAAGGAGACGGGGATCAAGGTGGTCTATGACGTGTTCGACAGTAACGAGGTACTGGAAGCCAAGTTGCTGGCGGGTAGTTCTGGCTACGACATCGTGGTGCCATCCAACCCCTTCCTGGCCAAGCAGATCAAGGCGGGCGTGTTCCAGAAACTGGACAAGTCCAAGCTCTCCAACTGGCAAAACATGGATGTCGACCTGCTCAAGGCGCTCGAGCCGAGCGATCCGGGCAACCAGTACTCCATCCCCTATCTGTGGGGCACCATCGGCTATGCCTACAACGCCGAGAAGGTGAAAGCCGTGCTGGGGGCCGATGCCCCGGTCAACTCCTGGGATCTGGTGTTCAAGCCGGAGAACATGGCCAAGTTGAAAGAGTGTGGCGTCTCCTTCCTCGATTCACCGACCGAAATGCTGCCGGCTGCCCTGCAATATCTGGGCTTCAAACCGGATAGCCAGAAACCGGCCGAGCTGAAGAAGGCTGAGGAGCTGTTCCTCTCCATCCGTCCCTATACCGCCTATTTCCACTCCTCCAAGTACATCTCGGATCTGGCCAACGGCAACCTTTGCGTAGCGGTCGGTTACTCCGGTGACTTGCAGCAGTCCAAGGCGCGGGCAGCCGAGGCCAAGAATGGCGTCGCGCTCACCTACACCATTCCGAAAGAGGGGGCAGGCAGCTTCTTTGACATGATCGCCATTCCGGCGGATGCCAAGAACGTCGAGGCGGCCCACACCTTCATCAACTACCTGATGAAGCCCGAGGTGATCGCCAACATCACCAACGTGGTGCAGTTCCCGAACGGCAACAAGGCGGCGACCCCGCTGGTGGATGAGGCGATCCGCACCGATCCGGGTATCTACCCCGATGCGGCGACCCTGCAGAAGATCTACACCTTCCCGGATCTGCCGGCCAAGGTGCAGCGTCTGATGACCCGCAGCTGGACCAAGATCAAGTCCGGCAAGTAAGTAACGAATGCCCCTCCCGGTCCGCAGTTCGGCCGGGAGGGTAGTGATGCCATCCATCCGGATGGGCCGCGCGAATGGATGCGCAGACGGTCAACCACTGAAACAGGAGAACTGACACCGTGAATACAACCAGATTGCTAACCATAGCGCTGACCATGGGATTGGCGAATGTGGCCCAGGCTGCCCCTGTGCTGCACTTCTACAACTGGTCTGACTATATCGGCGAGACCACCCTCAGCGATTTCCAGCAGGCGACCGGGATCAAGACCGTTTATGACGTGTTTGACTCCAACGAGACCCTGGAAGGCAAGTTGCTGACGGGGCGGACCGGTTACGATCTGGTGGTGCCCTCCAATAATTTCCTGGCCAAGCAGATCAAGGCGGGAGCCTTCCAGAAGCTGGATAAATCCCTGCTGCCCAATCTGGCCAACCTGGATCCCGTGCTGCTCAAGCAGCTCGACAAGGTGGATCCGGGTCATCAGTACGCGGTGCCCTATCTGTGGGGGACCAACGGCATCGGCTACAACGTCGACAAAATCAAGGCGGTGCTGGGGGTCGACAAGATTGACTCCTGGGCCACTATCTTCGAACCGGAAAACATGGCGAAACTCTCTCGCTGCGGCGTCGCTTTCCTCGACTCTGCCGACGAGATGATCCCTGCTGCCCTCAACTACCTCGGGCTCGATCCCAACAGTCATGCGACGGGGGATATCAAGCAGGCCGAGGCGCTGCTGCTCAAGGTGCGGCCCTATGTGGCCTACTTCCACTCCTCCAAATACATCGGCGATCTCGCCAATGGCGACATCTGCGTGGCGGCCGGTTTTTCCGGCGACATCCTGCAAGCCGCTGCCCGCGCCGATGAAGCTGGCAAGGGGGTGAAAATTGCCTACAGCATTCCGAAAGAGGGGGGCAATCTCTGGTTCGACATGATGGCGATCCCGTCCGATGCCACCAATGTCAAAGAGGCGCACGCTCTCATCAACTACGTCCTGCAGCCCGAAGTGATCGCCAAGGTCAGCGACTATGTGGGCTACGCGAATCCCAACTCAAGGGCGGGCGAGTTTATGGATGAGGCGGTGCGCAACAATGAGGAGGTATATCCCCCTCAAGCCGTGCTGGAGCGACTCTATGTGCAGGAAGCACATCCCCGCTCGGTACAGCGTCTAATCACCCGGAGTTGGACCAAGATCAAGTCCGGTACCTAACCTTGGTGCCCGTTCGGGGGCGCCAAATCGCTTTTATGGATCGGCCGCAAGGCCGGTATCACGTTGGGGAGTTTGGTAATGGCGATAGCCTCCAGTGCCTACAAGAAAGCCCTCGAGGGCAGTCAGCAGCGCAAAGAAGTGCTGGTGAAAATTGATCGGGTAAGCAAGCAGTTCGACGAAACGCTGGCGGTCGATAACGTATCTCTCAATATTCACAAGGGAGAGATTTTCGCCCTGCTCGGTGGCTCCGGTTCCGGCAAATCGACCCTGCTGCGGATGCTGGCCGGTTTCGAACGCCCGACCGAGGGGCGGCTGTTCCTCGACGGGGTCGACATCACCGACATGCCCCCCTATGAACGCCCCATCAACATGATGTTCCAGTCCTACGCCCTGTTCCCCCATATGACGGTGGCCCAGAACATCGCCTTTGGCCTCAAGCAGGATGGCCTGCCCAAGGCCGAGATCGATGCCCGGGTAGAAGAGATGCTCAAGCTGGTGCAGATGACCCAGTATGCCCGCCGCAAACCGCATCAGCTCTCCGGTGGCCAGCGCCAGCGGGTGGCCTTGGCTCGTTCCCTGGCCAAGCGTCCCAAGTTGCTGCTGCTGGATGAACCCATGGGGGCGCTCGACAAGAAGCTGCGTTCCAAGATGCAGCTGGAGCTGGTTGAGATCATCGAACGGGTCGGGGTTACCTGCGTCATGGTGACCCACGATCAGGAAGAGGCCATGACTATGGCGGAGCGGATCGCCATCATGCACCTCGGCTGCATCGAGCAGATCGGCAGTCCGATGGATATCTACGAGACTCCGGCCAGTCGGCTGGTGTGCGAGTTTATCGGCAACGTCAACCTGTTTGACGGCCTGCTGGTGGAGGATGAGCAGGACCACGCCACCATCGCCTGCGCCGATCTGGAGCAGCCCATCTATGTGGGCCACGGCATCAGCTCCCGCGCCGAAAACAAGAAGGTGACCTACGCCCTGCGGCCGGAAAAACTGCTGATGAGTCTGCAAAAGCCGGAGGAGATCGAGCACCCGGACTTCAACTGGACCAAGGGTGAGGTCTATGACATCGCCTATCTGGGTGGTCACTCGGTTTATCACATCCAGCTGCCCTCGGGCAAAATCGTTCAGGCTTTCATCGCCAATGCCGAACGCCACGGCAAGCGGCCAACCTGGGATGACCAGGTGTTCCTCTACTGGGAAGATGACAGCGGCGTGGTGCTGCAATCATGAAGTTCTTGCAACGACTGAAGCGGGTCGGGGGGCGCCGACTGGTGATCGGCATCCCCTTCTTCTGGCTGTTCCTCTTCTTCCTGCTGCCCTTTGTCATCGTGGTGAAGATCAGTTTTGCGGAAGCGGATGTGGCGATCCCGCCCTACACCGACGTGGTGAGCTGGGCCGACAATCAGCTCACCATTCTGCTCAACATGGGCAACTACCTGCTGCTGCAGGAGGATGAGCTCTATATCGCGGCCTATCTGGGCTCCCTCAAGATGGCCTTTGTCAGTACTTTGCTCTGCCTGCTGATTGGCTATCCGATGGCCTACTCCATCGCCCGGGCCAACAAGGAGACCCAGACCGTTTTGCTGCTGCTGATCATGATGCCGACCTGGACCGCCATTCTGATCCGGGTCTACGCGTGGATGGGGATCCTCAGCAACAACGGCCTGCTCAACAGCGTCTTGCTGGGGATCGGGGTGATCGACGAACCGCTGCAGATCCTCAACACCAACCTGGCGGTCTATATCGGCATCGTTTACTCCTATCTGCCCTTCATGGTGCTGCCGCTTTACGCCAATCTGGTCAAACACGATCAGAGCCTGCTGGAGGCGGCCTCTGACCTGGGGGCCCGCAACCTGACCCGTTTCTGGCAGATCACGGTACCGCTCTCCAAGAACGGCATTATCGCCGGTTGCATGCTGGTGTTTATTCCGGTGGTGGGGGAGTTCGTTATTCCGGAAATGCTGGGCGGCCCGGAGACCCTGATGATCGGCAAGGTGCTGTGGCAGGAGTTCTTCAACAACCGCGACTGGCCGGTCGCCTCTGCACTGGCGGTGGTGATGCTGGCGGTGCTGATCATTCCGATCATCCTCTTCAACCGTAACCAGGCCAAAGAGCTGGAGGGCAAGGCATGATGAGACGTTTCGGTTTTGCCAAGCTGATGCTCTGGCTTGGGCTGCTGTTTATCTACCTGCCCATGATCATCATGGTGATCTACTCCTTCAACGCCTCCAAGCTGGTGACGGTGTGGGGCGGATGGTCACTCAAGTGGTACTTCGGCCTGCTCGACAACAAGCAGCTGATTGGATCTGTGTTCCGCTCGCTGGAGATCGCCTTCTACACCGCGATCGCCGCGGTGGCGCTGGGGACGGTGGCAGCCTTCGTGCTGACCCGAATTCCCCACTTCCGTGGTCGCACCCTGTTCGGCGGCATGGTGACGGCGCCGCTGGTGATGCCCGAGGTGATCACCGGTCTGTCGCTGTTGCTGCTGTTCGTGGCGATGGCCCAGCTGGTGGGCTGGCCCGCCGAGCGGGGCATGCTGACCATCTGGATCGCCCATACCACCTTCTGTACCGCCTACGTGGCGATCGTTGTGTCGGCGCGGTTGCGGGAGCTGGATCTCTCCATCGAGGAGGCGGCCATGGATCTTGGCGCCAAGCCGTGGAAGGTGTTCTTCCTGATCACCATCCCGATGATTGCCCCCTCGCTGGCGGCAGGCGGCATGATGTCGTTCGCCCTGTCGCTGGATGATCTGGTGCTGGCGAGCTTCGTCTCCGGCCCGGGCTCCACCACCCTGCCGATGGAGGTCTTCTCGGCGGTGCGGCTCGGGGTGAAACCCGAGATCAACGCGGTGGCCAGCCTGATCCTGTTGTCGGTATCGCTCTTTACCTTCGGCAGCTGGTATCTGATGGCCAGGGCGGAGAAGCGCCGTCGCGCCGAGATAGCCATGACCACCCAGATGCAGGCCGTGGTCTGACGCCATGATAAGATCCGCCTACTCTCGTCAACCTGGAGGATGAGTATGCGGGTCTCCCTTTTTAGCGGTCGTGGCACCGAGCTGGTGCCCGGCCTCACCAGCGCCATTCACAAGCAACCGATCTCTGCACCAGTTCGCTGTACTTTTGCCGGTCTGGAAGGAGATGAACAGTGTGACCAGCGCCACCACGGTGGCCCGGATCGGGCGCTCCACTACTATCCTGCCGATCACTATCTCTGGTGGCAGACCTGGCAAACCGCGCTGGGCTTGCCTGCGCCACGCACACCTTGGCAACCTGCCGCCTTTGGCGAGAACCTCTCCGGTATCGGGCTGACCGAGGTGCAAGCCTGCATTGGCGATGTCTATCGACTCGGCGAGGCGCTGATCCAGATCAGCCAGCCGAGATCCCCCTGTTTCAAGCTCAACCAGCGCTTTGGCTATGGCCAGATGTCCCAGGTGATGCAGCTAAATGGCCGTTGTGGCTGGCTGCTGCGGGTGCTGGAGGAGGGGATGATCGCGCCTGACACGGCCATGGAGCTGGTAGACAGACCCTATCCCGAACTGACGGTGAAGCGCACGGCGGATATCCTGTTCAATCAGGTGCGCAATGAGATCGACCTGCTGCTGTTGCTGGAAAATCCGGCCCTCTCCCCCAACTGGCGCCAGCATGCAGCCGACTGGCTGGAGCATGGCACTGTGGCTGACTGGCAGCGCCGTCTGCTGGGGCCAGCCTCCCTGCGCCTTGCCTGACAGCCGGTTACCGGAATGTCACCAGCTGGCAGCAGCCCGGTAAACGGATGAAAAGAGTGCTGAATAGTTGAGCGAACAGCACTTTTTTTCCTGCAAAATGCAAAAAAGGCTTGTGTCAGGTCAGGGCTTTCGGTAAATTCCCGTCCCGCAGACATCGGTGTGTAGCGCAGCTTGGTAGCGCACTTCGTTCGGGACGAAGGGGTCGGAGGTTCGAATCCTCTCACACCGACCAAATTTGAAAAGGCCGCTCAATAGAGCGGCCTTTTTGCATTTCCCTTCCAGTTACTCGGCTTTTCATTAGCTGCTGACCTGTTACCTGGCCAAGGGATCTGACTTGCAGTATGCAGGGTCGAAGCAAGACCACAGACATTAAAAGGGCCACCACAGACATTAAAAGGGCCACCGCTCGGTGGCCCATCGGTGGAGTCTGATCCTGACTCCGGCACTCTAGATTGTGGCAATCTCGCTATGTGTCTTGTCTATGGTGCCCTCCTTGCGCGCCAGGCGCTTACTCAGATATGCCAGTGCTGATGCCGCAAAGCCTTGAAACTGTGTTGAGGCAGCAAGGCCGCGTGCTTGGGGTACTCACTAATGAAATGTTCTATTCCCTCCATCAGTTGTGCACGTAATGAAATCACGGGCTCATGCCAAGCTTGCAGGCATAAATGGCCGGGGATCAACTGCTCCTGATAATCTTCCAGCAGCTGTTCTGGCCAGGGTTCAATACCGGAATTGCGTTGCAGCAAATAGTGGGCGGCGGGTTCACGGGCATAAATGAACTGAATTTGGGCCAGATCGCGTTGGCATAGCGTTTGACTGTTGATGTGACAGGTCAAATATTTTCCCGTTTTCAGATCCAGAAAGTGACCGCGTTGCCGACAGGGAACGATGCGATACCAAGGCAGGGGTGAGGAGAGAGAATACCCCTCAAGCTCCTGTTCCAACCAGTGGCGACACTCGGGTGTCTGCACCTCGTCGAGCATGGACTCGAGCTGTGTCAACAAGGCTCTGGATGGTTTGATGGCCAGTTTCGCACTCATCGCCTGCAATCCTCCCTCTGCACACAATCCCGACTACCAGTATGGACCTTGTTCGGCCAGAGGGGGTAAGGAATCTAATGATTAAAAGTGGATTAGCCGCGTGGTTTTTATGCACTAACTTGGTTCAACCCACCAGATAGGTGCCGGTGCCGAAGGCAATGTGAGTGCCCTCTTCGTTGTGCAGCTCCATCCGGGCTACGGCGACTTTGCTTCCCGCCCGGATGATGTGGGCGGTGGCGATAAACTCGTTGCCGCGTCCCGGGCGCAGGTAATCCACCCGCAGATCTATGGTGCCGAGGCGAGCGAAGCGCTCCTTGAGATAGCTGGGGGAGAACTCCTCCAGCTCGTCGATGCAGGAGGCGGCGACTATCATGCCGCCCGCCACATCCAGCAGCGTGGCGGTGACGCCGCCGTGCAGGATGTTGTGGAAAGGGTTGCCGATCAGCTTCTCGTCCATCTTGATGCGCAGTTCCACCTTGTCGAAGTCGTAGTGGGTCACCTGCATGCCGATCAGCTTGTTGAACGGCATCTTCTCGGCAAACAGGTTGGCAATGCCACTGAGCGCCATCTTCTTGAGCATCTGTTTCATTCTCTGATCCCAATCCTTGTCATCAAAGCCGAGTAAAAACTCCAGCCAGTCTGCAACAGTTCCTTAACAGTCGCAATGGCAGGTTTATTGTGGGCGGCGGCTGCTTTAGAATGGCGACCCCAAAGGAGAGCCCATGACCGCGATTGCCGAAACCCTGCCAGATCCTCAGCCAGAGAGTCCGCTTGCCCTGCTGCAGGCGGTCTTCGGCTATCAGCAGTTTCGGCCGGGTCAGCTCGAAATCATCGAGCAGATCGTCGCGGGGCGCGATGCACTGGTGCTCAAGCCCACTGGCGGCGGCAAGTCGCTCTGCTATCAGATCCCGGCACTGCTGCGGCCCGGGCTCGGTGTGGTGGTCTCTCCCCTTATTTCGCTGATGAAGGATCAGGTCGACAGCCTGCGCGCCAACGGTGTAGCGGCGGTCTACATCAACTCGGCCCTCAGTCGGGAGGAGATGATCCAGAACTTCGCCGCCATGCGCCGCGGCGAGATCAAGCTGGTCTATGTCTCCCCCGAACGACTGTTGCAGCACGAGTTTATGGATCGGCTGGCCGAGCTGCCGCTCGGGCTGTTCGCCATCGACGAGGCGCACTGTGTCTCCCAGTGGGGCCACGATTTCCGGCCTGAGTATGCGGCGCTGGGGCGACTCAAGCAGTGGTTCCCGCAGGTGCCGGTGGTAGCGTTGACCGCCACTGCCGACGAGGCGACCCGCAGCGACATGCTGCACCGTTTGGAGCTCAACGATCCCTTTATTCATACTGCCAGCTTCGATCGCCCCAATATCCGCTACAGCCTGGTGGAGAAGTTCAAGGCGGCCGAGCAGCTGCTGCGTTACGTGCAGAGCCAGAAGGGCAACTGCGGCATCGTCTACTGCTCCAGTCGCAACCGGGTGGAGGAGGTGGCCGAGCGGTTATCCCGCCACGGCTGCAAGGCCGCGCCCTATCATGCGGGGCTGCCGCTCGAGCAGCGTCAGCAGACCCAGGATGCTTTCCTCAAGGATGATATCGAGATAGTGGTGGCAACGGTGGCGTTCGGTATGGGCATCGACAAGCCCAACGTGCGCTTCGTGGTGCACTACGACATTCCGAAGAACATCGAATCCTACTATCAGGAGACCGGCCGCGCCGGTCGCGATGGCACCCCCGCCGAGGCGTTGCTGCTCTACGATCCCGCCGATATCGGCCGGGTGCGCCGCCTGCTCGACAACATCGAGAACCCGCAGCAGTTGCAGGTGGAGCAGTACAAGCTCAACGTGATGGCGGCGTTTGCCGAGGCGCAGACCTGCCGTCGTCAGGTGCTGCTCAACTATTTCGGCGAGTACAACGACAAGCCCTGTGGCAACTGCGATATCTGTCTCGATCCGCCCAAGAGCTATGACGGCACTGAAGATGCCCAGAAGGCGCTCTCCTGCGTCTGGCGGGTGGGGCAGAATTTCGGGGTGGGCTATGTGGTGGAGGTGCTGCGCGGTTCGCTGAACCAGCGCATCAAGGATCACGGCCACGACAAGCTCTCGACCTACGGCATCGGCAAGGATCAGAGCCATGAATACTGGATGAGCGTGATCCGCCAGCTGATCCACAAGGGGCTGCTGACCCAGAACATCACTCGCAATCTGGTGCTGCAGCTGACCGAAGCAGCTCGCCCCGTGCTGCGTGGCGAGGTGAAGCTGGAGCTGGCGGTGCCCCGACTGCAGCCTATCTCCAGCCGCAAGGAGAAGCGCAACGGTCTGCTCGACAATGCCAACTATGACAAGCGGTTGTTCAAGGAGCTGCGCGGCCTGCGCAAGCAGATTGCCGAGGATGAAGAGGTGCCGCCCTACGTGGTGTTCAACGATGCGACCCTGGTTGAGATGGCTCAACTGATGCCGATGACTGAAGACGAGATGCTGGCCATCAACGGCGTCGGTCACCGCAAGCTGGAACGCTTCGGTGAAGCCTTTATGGACCTGATCATCGACTACTGCCGTCGTTAGGGTCGATTAGGCAGCCTAATCGACCACGGTAAGCGCGGCTCGGAAGAACCTGGGTTCAGACGCGAGGTTATTTCAGGCTGGCGTAGAAGGCGGCCAGATTGTCGATATCCGCATCGGTCAGCGGCGCCATGAAGGGGTCCATCAAGGGCTCTTTGCGGGTGCCATCCTTGAACGCTTTCAACTGTTTCACCAGATAGGCGGCATTCTGACCCGCCAGATGGGGATAGTTGGGGATCATCGCCTTGCCTTCCACGCCGTGACAGGCAGCACAGACCGCCGCCTTGGCTTTGCCTGCCTCGATATCTGTAGCCTTGGCCTGATGACCCCACGCCAGTGCCAGCAAGGGCAGGGCATATACCCATTTTTGCATCTTCTTCTCCTTGAATTGAAAAATGATGGTCGCCAGTTAGCGCAAGCATGGCTGACGGCAGTATAAAGAGTGACACGAGCATACGCAGGGACGAATGGCACAACCATGAAGTTGATCAACACTTTTGCGACCGAGTTGCCCTGGGCCTGTGAACCCGTGGTCCCCCAGCCGCTGCAGCAACCCCGGTTGCTTCATCTCAACCGGGCTTTGCTGGATGAGTTGGGGCTGGGAGGCATCAGCGAGGCTGACTGGATCGCCTGTTGTGGCGAGGGAAAAGTGCTGCCCGGTATGCAACCGGTAGCGCAGGTCTATGCCGGCCATCAGTTCGGGGGTTATAGCCCCCGGCTTGGGGATGGTCGCGCGCTGCTGCTGGGTGAGCAGCTGGCGCCGGATGGTCAGCGTTGGGATCTCCACCTGAAGGGAGCAGGAAAGACGCCGTTCTCCCGTTTTGGTGACGGCCGCGCCGTGCTGCGCTCCAGCATTCGCGAATATCTCGCCTCCGAGGCGCTCCATGCCCTCGGCATACCGACCACCCGGGCGCTGGTGCTGGTGGGGAGTCAGGAGCCCGTTTACCGCGAGCAGGTGGAGACGGGAGCGACCGTGCTGCGCACCGCCCCCAGCCATCTGCGCTTCGGCCATATCGAGTATTTCGCCTGGAGCGGGCAGGGAGAGAAGATCCCGCCACTCATCGACTATCTGCTGCGCCACCACTTCCCCGAACAGGAGAGTGGTGCCGAACTGTTTGCCGAAGTGGTGCGCCGCACCGCGCGGCTGATTGCCAAATGGCAGGCGGCGGGCTTCTGTCACGGGGTAATGAATACCGACAACATGTCGCTGCTCGGCCTGACGCTGGATTACGGCCCCTACGGCTTTATCGATGCCTATGTGCCGGACTTTGTCTGCAACCACTCGGATCCGGCGGGCCGCTACGCGCTGGATCAGCAGCCTGCGGTCGGTTACTGGAATCTGCAAAAACTGGCGCAGGCGCTGGCTGGCCATGTAGACGGTGATGCGCTGGCTGCAGCGTTGGCCCAGTACGAGCAGCAGCTGATGTTGCACTACTCCGAGTTGATGCGGGCCAAGCTCGGACTGGCAGTGTGGGAGGAGGATGACCCGGCTCTGTTCCGCGAGCTGTTCCGGTTGCTGGCGGCCCACAAGGTGGATTACCACCTGTTCCTTCGTCGTCTCGGTGAGGTAACGCAAGAGGGGGCGTGGCCTGCGTCTCTGCTGGCCCTGTTGTCTGAACCTGGTGTTTGGCAGGAGTGGCTGGAGCGCTATCGGGCGCGGCTAATGCGCGAAGGCAGCGAGGATGCCGTGCGCAAGGCGCAGATGGATGCCATCAATCCCAAGTATGTGCTGCGCAATGCGCTGGCCCAGCAGGTGATCGACGCCGCCGACACAGGGGATATGCGGCCGTTCGAGCGGCTGTTCGCCGCCCTGCGGCACCCCTATGATGAACAACCCGAATATGAGGATCTCGCCACCCCGACTCCGGCATGGTATTGCGGGGGTGAGCTCTCCTGCAGCAGCTGAGAGATTGGGCATGAGTTGGCAAATCAAACAGGTAGATAGCGAAGCTGGCGTAGTGACGCTGGATTGTCCGGCTCTCGACTGGGACATGTTTCCGCTGTTGGCGCAGGCCTTGCTGCGAGAGTGGGAGCTGCAGCCGCTCGAGCAGGATGCGGGGGCCGACCGCCATAGCTGGTTGCTGGAGTTTGAAGGGAGCCAGTTTCGGCTGGAGTATGAACACTACAGCGGCTGCTGGCTGGAGGCGGTGCGCCCGGCGGATCGGGAGGCACTGCTCTGGCTCGCCAGACAGCACAAGGCGTGACTATCGCCCACAAGGCCTGTTCTGCCGCTGGCCAACCTGGACAAGCGTAATCGCATAAAGATTGAACTATCGGTTTTGGGGCGTATAATCCTGCCCCTCGATTATCGCCAATGGTGGCGATATGGGTTCCCTAACCCCATTAACCAAAAAGGTCACAAGATGAATCTGACCCCTGCGCAGTACCAAACGGCGCTCGTTCGCCTGTCGTTGTTCCACATTCTGATCATTGCCAGCAGCAACTATCTGGTGCAGCTGCCGATCACCGTGTTTGGCTTCCACACCACTTGGGGTGCGTTCAGCTTCCCGTTTATCTTCCTCGCCACTGACCTGACGGTGCGGATCTTCGGTGCCGGTCTGGCGCGCAAGATTATCCAGACCGTGATGCTGCCAGCACTGGCGGTCTCCTATGCGCTCTCCGTACTCTTCTTTGAAGGGAGCTTCCAGGGCGTTGGTCATCTGGCCGAGTTCAACCTGTTCGTAGCGCGTATCGCGCTGGCCAGCTTTATGGCCTATCTGGTAGGGCAGTTCATGGATGTGGTGGTGTTCAACCGGCTGCGTTTGCTCAAGCAGTGGTGGATTGCACCTGCGGCCTCCACCCTGTTTGGTAATCTGGTTGATACCATCGCTTTCTTCAGTGTGGCCTTCTGGCGCACGACAGATCCTTTCATGGCAGAGCACTGGGTCGAGATCGCAACCGTCGATTACGTATTCAAGTTGCTGATAAGTCTTGGTTTGTTCGTGCCGCTCTACGGTGTCTTGTTGCGCTACCTCAGCCGCAAGCTGGTGGGCGAGGCCGGATTATCCAGCCTGCAAGCGGCCACCCGGCAAGCCTGACCAGATTGACCACCCTTCGCGGTGGTCAATTTTTTTGCACTTTCTGCAAATAGCGCTTGCTTAGTCAAATGAGAATGATTATTGTTAACTTGTTTTCCGGGAAAGACTTCATTCGTTCCAACGTGATGGACTTCTTGTGAAGGCACGACATTGCTCACATTGCTTCCAGTTAAGGGCCAGTTTATCTGGCCCTCTTTTTTTGTCATTTTTCAGCAAGTTGCAGGCATAAAAAACGGGAGCCAAGGCTCCCGTCATCACGCTGTCTGTGGCTTACTCGATATCGAGAGCCTCGGGGGAGAGGATCACCCCTGTGGTATCGGCGTAGAGGTGGTCGTCAGGTAGGAAGGTCACGCCACCGAAGTTGACCGGCAGATCGGTCTCCCCTACATCCTTGCTGTCGGCACCGACCGGAATGGCTGCCAGTGCCTGAATGCCGATATCCAGATCTTCCAGAATATCGACTTCGCGGACGCAGCCGTAGCAGACAATCCCTTCCCAATCGTTCTCTGCCGCCGTGGTGGCGATGTCGCTGTCGATCAGAGCTCGGCGCATGGAGCCACCGCCATCGATCAGCAAGACGCGTCCCAGTCCGTTCTCTTTGACGAGTTCACGGATCAGGCCATTCGATTCGAAGCATTTGACGGTGGTGATGACGCCGCCGAAAGAGGCGCGGCCGCCGAAGGAGCAGAGCATGGGTTCAAGCACATCCACCATGTCCTGATAGATGTCGCACAATTCAGAAGTATTGTATTCCATAGTGTCAAATCCACGGCTGGAAACAGGTGCAACCAGTATAAGGAGTGGGTGTGGCATTTCAATGAATATTCCTTGCACAGATCACCTGTCGCCGCTTTTCTGCATAAGCTCAATGCAGTTCACTGTCTGTTTGCGAGAGGTCCATCGTGCTTATCCGTCATAAGTTGATCCTGAATACCGTGCTGGTTGCCGTTGCCATGCTGGTACTGAGCGGCCTGTTTATCTACTCCAGCCAGGTGCACCGTCACCTGACCGAAGCCCAGCGCAATATCGACCAGCTGGAAATCGCCATGCTCAACCTGCGGCGGGCCGAGAAGGATTTTCTGATCCGCAAGGATATGACCTTCGTCGAGCGCTTCAATCAGGGGCTGTCTGACTTTCACCAGCACAATCGGGAGCTGGTGACCGATGACAATCTGGCGGCTGTCGAGGGGGAGCTGACCAGACTGGATCAGCAGATCAGCGGTTATGGCAAAGCCTTCAACGATCTGGTGGCCCAGCAGCAGAAGATTGGTCTGGGGCCGGAGGAGGGGCTCTATGGCAAGCTGCGAGCGGCGGTGCATGAGGTGGAGAATGGGCTCAAGCAGCTGGATCAGCAGGGGTTGCTCATCACTATGTTGCAGTTGAGACGGGCGGAGAAGGACTTCATGCTGCGCTCCGATATCCAGTATCTGGAGCGTTTCGAGACCTTGCACAAGAGTTTTCAGGATAGCCTTGCCACCTTGCCGGAGGGGGATCGTGGCAAGCTGGAGCAGGCCAGCAAGCAGTACCGGCAGGACTTTGTGGCGCTGGTGCAGGGGATGCAGGTACTGGGGCTGAAAGAGGATGAGGGGCTGCGCAACCAGATGCGGGATCTGGTGCATCAGACCGAACAGGGGTTTGCCGCCGTCGATCAGCACATTGTCGCTGAGCTGGAGCGGCAGAGCGCTCGCCTCAACAGCCTGATGCTGGTCTGTGGCGGGGTGATTGTGGTGCTGATCGGCATCATGAGCGTGCTGCTGGGGCGCAGCATCGACCGTCCCATTACTCAGGTGAATGATACCGTCAACCGCATTCGTCAGGATAATGACCTGCGCCTGAAGATAGAGCTGCGCGGGGCAGATGAAATGGCCCAGCTGGCAGGTAATCTCGACGTGATGCTGGGCGGGTTTCGCAACCTGATTGGCGATGTGAAGCAGAGCGTGCACACCCTGACCGAAGCGGCGGATCACCTCTCGGCCAACGTCAAGCGCACCAGTGAAGGGGCGGCGCGCCAGCTGCAGGAGACTGATATGGTGGCGACCGCTTCCACCGAGATGGGCTCCACCATCGAAGAGATCGCCCGCAACACCGAGCAGGCGGCCAACAATGCACAGGCAACCAACAACAAGGCGATGGAGGGGCGGGCTGCGGTCGAGAATACTGTCGAGCAGATCCGCTCGCTGGCGGACAATCTGGAGAGCTCATCTCGCGAGGTGAGCCAGCTGCAAAAAGAGAGCGAGACCATCGGCTCCGTGCTCGACGTGATCCGTGGTATTGCCGAGCAGACCAACCTGCTGGCCCTCAACGCGGCCATCGAAGCGGCCCGGGCAGGGGATCAGGGGCGTGGCTTTGCGGTGGTGGCTGATGAGGTACGCAATCTGGCCATCCGTACCCAAAAATCGACCCAGGAGATCGCCGGCATCATCAGCTCGCTGCAGAAACAGACCGGCAGCATCGTAGAGGTAATGGCGACCTGCCGCGAGCAGGGCAACCGCAGCTCGGATCAGGCCAGTACTGCAGGGGAGTTGTTGGGGCAGATCACTCAGGATGTTACCCATATCATGGACATGAGCACCCAGATTGCCGCCGCCATCGAACAGCAGAGTCTGGTGGCCAACGAGGTGAACCGCAACGTCAACAACATCCGCGACATCGCCCAGGAGTCGAGCATCATGGCAGAGGAAAATGCGAGATCCAGCGAGGGCCTCAACGAGCAGGCACAGCTGCTCAACAAGGCGGTGGCAAAATATCGGGTTTAGTGAGCGGACTGGCATCCTTGTGAGGTTTTTGCACCAGAGTGGCAATGATTTGATCGTAATGGCTGTTATTGGGGAAATTCGCTCATATAATCGCCGCCACTATGATGATTCGGAAGGATTCGATGGCAAAGTTGCTGGTGGCCGTATTCGGGCTGCTCTGTTCCTGTCTGGTGTTGGCAGGATCGGCGCCTCAGGCTACCCCACTCAAGCCCGGTATGGAGCCGCTACTCAGCTGGTTCAACGGGGCCTTTACGAGCCGGGAGCAGGCCAGTTACGACAGCCGCTTTACCAGTGCCGAGCTTCGCCTGATGGAGATCTGGCCCGGCTATCAGGGCTATCGCTGGGTCTATGCCGAGCAGTATCTGAGCATGCGCTCCGTCCGTCCTTTCCGCCAGCGCATCTATCGCTTCTCACCTGCCCCTGACGGGCGGATCCTGATGGCCGAACTGACCATGCCCCGTGCCACCGATTTTGCCGGTGCCTGGCATGATCCCGCCCTGCTCGACAGTCTGACCCCGCAGCAGCTCTCCTTGCGCCACGGATGCGAGATCTGGTTGACCCGTACCCCCTCCGGCGAATATGCCGGTCACACCCGGGTGGGCCACTGCTCCACCGATTTTGGCGGTGCCACGACGCTGGTGCAGCATATCTGGATTGGCCCCGATAGCGTCAGATTGCTGGATCGCGCCTATGACAACGCAGGGAGCCCGCGCTGGGGTAGCCCGGGTGAGGGGTATGTCTATTTGCGTCGTTCCAAAGGGTTTGGCCAGTAGGGGCGAGTGGTCTGGCTGCGGGAACATGAAGGATGAAAAACAGGGATCGTAAAAAAGGCGCCCATTGGGCGCCTTTTTCAGAATTCTTCAGAAGTAAAATTACTTCTTGGTGGTCATCGCACCGAAACGCTTGTTGAACTTGTCTACGCGGCCGCCGCTAGAAACTTCTTTCTGCTTGCCGGTGTAGAACGGGTGGCACTCGGAGCACACGTCCAGGTTCAGATCTTTACCGATGGTAGAGAAAGTGTTGATGACGTTACCGCAAGAGCACTTGGCGGTGATGGCTACGTAGTCAGGATGGATACCAGCTTTCATGGACAACCTCAATTAATAGGCCGTGTCGCCATCCGATCTCTTGTCGGACACCACACGATTGTTGAACACAGTTTCAAAGGCTGCGAATAATATAGGAAATGCCTGAGATCAGGCAAGTGGCTTCGCAGAAAAAATAGGCAACCCCTGGTGAATTCTTCCCAAACGCTGGATCTGGTTCGTGTCGCTGTCCCGGTACCGTTACGCCGTCACTTCGACTATCTCTCTCCCCTGCCGTTACCTGCCCCCGGTTGCCGGGTCGAGATCCCTTTCGGTCCCCAGACCCTGGTCGGGCTGGTGGTGGATCATCCGGCCGACAGCCAGGTGCCCCGCAACAAGCTCAAGCCCATCAAACGGGTATTGGACACGGCACCGGTGCTGGGGCCGGATATTTTGGCGCTGATGAACTGGAGCGCCAGCTACTACCAGCATCCGCTGGGGGAAGTGCTGCCCCACGCCCTGCCGGTGCTGGTGCGCAAGGGGGAGCCTGCCGCTTATCGTGAACTGGAGTTCTGGTTTGCCACTGAGGCTGGCATGGCCATCGACCTTAACGAGCTCAAGCGGGCGGCCAAGCAGCAGCAAGCGCTCGCCTTGCTGCGCAAGGGGCCGCAGACCCCCTCCGCTCTCAAGCAGGAGGAGATCCAGAGCGCAGCTCTCACCGCGCTGGAGAAGAAGGGGCTGCTGGAGAAGCGTTCGCTGGAGCCGAGCCACGATGGCGATTGGGCTGCCCGCTTCGAGCCGGGGGAGGGGCTGCGCCTCAATGGCGAGCAGGCGCTGGCTGTCTCTGCCGTTACCAGCCAGAGCGACAAGTTTGGTGCCTTCCTGCTGGATGGCATCACAGGCTCCGGCAAAACCGAGGTGTATTTAAGCATCCTCGAGCCCTTGCTCACGGCGGGCAAGCAGGCGCTGGTGATGGTGCCGGAGATCGGTCTTACCCCGCAGACCATCAACCGCTTCCGCCGCCGCTTCAACGTGCCGGTGGTGGCAATGAACTCCGCCATGAACGATCGGGAACGGCTCGATGCCTGGCTCGCCTGCCGCGACGGCGGCGCCGCCATCCTGATCGGCACCCGCTCGGCGGTGTTCACCCCGTTTCACAACCTCGGCATCATTATCATCGACGAGGAGCACGACGGCTCCTTCAAGCAGCAGGACGGTTTTCGCTACCACGCGCGGGATCTGGCGGTGATGCGGGCTCATCGTGCCGGTATCCCCATCCTGCTTGGCTCGGCCACCCCGTCGCTGGAGACATTGCACAATGCCCGCAGCGGCAAGTATCACCATCTCACCCTGACTCGCCGCGCCGGCAATGCCCAGACCGCCCGTCAGGTGATCCTGGATATCAAGAACGTGCGCTTGCAGGCCGGGCTCTCCCCCCAGCTGGAGCAGCTGATGGCGGAACATCTGGCGGCGGGCAACCAGGTGATGCTGTTCCTCAACCGCCGTGGCTATGCCCCGGCTCTGATTTGCCACCAGTGTGGCTGGAGCGCCGCCTGCGAGCGCTGCGATGCGTGGTACACCTGGCATCAGGCCGGGCGGCGGCTGCACTGCCATCATTGCGACAGCGTGCGCCCCTTGCCCCACCACTGCCCCGAGTGTGGCAGCAACGAGTTGATTGGATCGGGAGTGGGCACCGAGCAGTTGGAGCAGTTGCTCACCACGGTTTTCCCGCAATATCCGGTGGTGCGCATCGATCGGGACAACACCCGTCGCAAGGGGGAGCTGGAGACCCATCTCGGCGACATCAAGGCGGGCAAGTACAAGATCCTGATCGGCACTCAGATGCTGGCCAAGGGCCACCACTTCCCGGATGTGACGCTAGTGGGCCTGCTGGATGTGGATGGCGCCCTGTTCAGCGCCGATTTTCGCGCCGCCGAGAAGCTGGCCCAGCTCTACACCCAGGTGGCGGGCCGTGCCGGTCGCGCCAGCAAACCCGGGTTGGTGGTGCTGCAGAGCCACCATCCGGAGCACGCCCTGCTGCAGGATCTGACCCAGAATGGCTACGGCCACTTCGCCGATACGGCGTTGAAAGAGCGCCGCCTGCTGGGGCTGCCGCCCTTCAGCTATCAGGGTCTGTGCCGCGCCGAGGCCAACGGCCGTGACGAGGTGCAGCTGTTCCTCGCCCGCCTCGCCGATACCCTGCGCAGCGCCCGCTATCCCCACGTTCAGGTGCTGGGGCCCATCAGCGGCTTTATGGAGCGCAAGGCGGGCAAGTTTCGCATGCAGTTGCTGGTGCAGGGGCCAAATCGGGCACCGCTGGCCCAACTGCTGGATTGGGCGGTGAAGGAGCTGGAAGGCTGGCCCGAGACCAAAAAGGTGCGCTGGAGTCTGGATATCGACCCCACCGAGCTGAATTGATAGTGCCGGAGCCGGTCGCTGGCAGAGCTCGTCAGCGACCGGGCTGCTGATTCCGTTTAAAGGCTCAGACCCGCAGATCGATCTGCTGCACCCAGCCTCCTTTACCCTGTTCGGTGAGATAGAGGCCGGATTGGCGCAGCACCCCCTGATTGCCGTTCTCCCCCAGATGGTTAAAGGGGGTGTCGAGGGGGCGCAGCAGGATGGCGCCGATCCCCAGTTCGACCAGAGCTATAGGTGCGTGCTCCGGATGCCAGAACTGCAGCGCTGAAAACTGGCTATCCCCCTCATCCAGCACCCCGTTGCCATCCTCATCCAGGGTGGCCAACTCGCCGAAGCCATTGCCGGAGCGGGCACCAAACAGCTCGCCCCCATCGTCTATGGTGCCGTTGCCATTGCGATCCAGCGCCACAAAGCCGCTGCCTTCACTCAAGCCCGGGAGGCTATCCTCTTTGCCATCCTGATCAATATCGAAAGTGACCCGTGCCTCGGTCAGATCGGCAATCTTGCCATCCAGACTGAGCACCAGCGGATCTTTGAGGGCATTGAGGGTGGTGCGCCGCTGGCTCACCTCCAGCTGGCGCCAGTCGAGCACAAAGCCGAGATCGAGCTGAATAGTCTGACCATCCCGAGTCGCTACGCTGGCCGATGCCACCACGTTGAGTTGCTCCTGTTGCAGCAGGGTGTCAGTCACCTCCACCAGTTGATCCGGCTCGGCGGCTTGAGCAGCGGCATCTCCTTGGGTCACTCCATCGCCTCCCTCTTCGGAGGGTTTGATCGGCTTGGGCAGCTCGATTTCGTGGCCCAGCATCGCTTCAATCATCAGCTTGATCAGCCGCTGGCGGTTATCCAGTCCATCGTCGGGAATGCCATCCGGCTCTTTGCCGATGTCCGCTGCGGGCGGGGCGGGAGGTGTTGTCGCTTGCTTGCTGGCGGCTGATTGCCTTGCGGTTTGCAGCGTCAGGGCGCTGGTGAGGGTCAGAGTGCTGCTGCGTTCGCTGGCCGCAGCCGTGTTGTTGCCCTCCGGTGGATTGACGGCGGGTGGCACTGGCCCGAGGTTGCGCACCTTGCGGCTTTGGGCCTGTTGTTGCCGGTATTGCACCTCCCCCTGGAGGTCGTAGTGATCGATGCGCATATCTTCGCCCTCGGCGCTATACATCTGGTCAGTTATCGACCGATAAATAAACCGGGATTAACACCAAATCGGACTAATAGGCAGAATTGTTAGTTCCATGTTGCAAAGTGACGGTGAGGCTGGATGATGGGCATTCAGGTTGCCAGCCCGGTGGCTGGGACGACAATGGAAAGGGGAGAGAGGATGAGAAACTGTCTGGTGATGGGGGCTGCGGGCTACATAGGTTCCTATCTGGTGCCTCACC
The DNA here is from genome assembly GCF_040908355.1 of Aeromonas sp. R2-2. NCBI lineage: Bacteria > Pseudomonadati > Pseudomonadota > Gammaproteobacteria > Aeromonadales > Aeromonadaceae > Aeromonas > Aeromonas sp. R2-2. The sequence goes on from NZ_JBFODQ010000075.1 coordinate 107,260, forward strand.
TGCAGACCCTGGGCTACAGGGTGATTGCCGGGGCGCGCCGTCCCTGCCGCTTGCCTGAGGGGGTGGAGTTTCGCCTCGCCGACAGCCTCAAACCCATCACCCTGCTGCCTGCGCTGGCGGGCATCGATACCGTCTTCTATCTGGTCCATGCCATGGGGGCGGGGGCCGATTTTCACCGGTTGGAGCAGCAGGGGGTAAAGAATTTTGCTGCCGCCGCCCGCGCCGCCGGGGTGCGCCGCATCATCTATCTCGGGGCAATCCAGCCCGAGCATTGCAACAGCCGCCATCTCAACTCCCGCCGCTACTGTGGCGAGCTGTTTCGCGAATCCGGCGTATCGACGGTGGAGCTGCGTGCCGGCATCATCATCGGGCCCGGTTCGGCGGCGTTCGAGGTGATGCGGGATCTGGTGTTCAACCTGCCGATGATGGTGACGCCCAAATGGGTGCGCTCGCGCACGCCGCCGATTGCGCTGTCCAACCTGTTGCACTATCTGGGCGGGCTGGTGGAAGCCGACGAGGTGGATGGCCGCATCTTCAATGCGGTCGGCCCCGAGCTGCTCAGCTATCAGCAGCAGTTGCAGAAGTTCGCCGCCCATATCGGCAAGCGCTGCCCCATCATTCCCATTCCGTTTCTGAGCCCGCGTCTTTCTGCCTGGTGGCTGCAGTTTGTCACCTCGGTCCCGCAGCCGGTGGCCAAGGCGCTGGTGGGTGGTCTCAAGCACGATATTCCGGCCGACGATGGCCCGCTGCGCGCCCTGCTGCCGCAGACCCTGCTCAGCTTCGACGAGGCGCTGGCGGAGAGTCTGGCGCTGGAGCAGAAGCTGGGTGCCGAACAGCAGGGGCAGGAGACGCCGCTCGGCCTGCGCTGGCGTCATCCCGAATATGGCTTCTACGACCGCACCGCCAGCGGCGAGGCCATCTGTCTCGCCTCTCCCGAGGTGGTGTGGCAGGTGTTGCAGCAGTTGGGGGGGGAGCAGCGCTACTTCTACATGAACGAGCTGTGGGTGGTGCGCGAATGGATGGATCACCTGATCGGCGGCCCGGCCCGCACCCGTGGCCGCACCAATCCGGATCGTTTAGTGAAGGGGGATATGCTCGACTCCTGGCAGATCCTCGGGGTGGATGAGGGGCGCAGGCTCGATCTCTTGTTCAACATGAAGGCCCCGGGCGTCGGGCGGCTGGAGTTCAACATCCTACCGGAGGAGTCCGGGTTGACCCGCATCCGGGTCACCGCTCACTGGCACCCGCAGGGCGCCTGGGGGCTGGCCTACTGGCTTGCCATGCTGCCGTTCCACCTCTTTATCTTTCAGGGGATGACCGAGGCCATCGCCCGTCAGGCCGAGGCGAGGGCAGGTATCCCGGTGATGGATTAACCCTCTTCACATCATTCCCGCTGATAGAGTGCCCCGTTCGGGGCACTTTTTATGCGGCGGCCATGCCCGGTTATGGCAGATAGTGGTAGGCGTCTCATGGCAAAGGCTGGCATCATGCCGCGGTCTTGTTTACCGCGGATAGATAATCAGTCAGAAAAAGAAGGGATTATGAAGAAAAAACCGTCAATTTTGGGGGGCGCCTGCATCATTGCCAGCGTCTGCGTGGGAGCCGGCATGCTCGGTCTGCCGAGTTCGGGGGCGGGGGCCTGGACCCTCTGGTCGGTGCTGGCGCTGACCGTCACCATGGTGATGATGACTCTCTCCGGCTGGATGCTGCTGGAATCCTTCCAGCACCACGACATGCGGGTCTCCTTCAATACCGTGACTCGCGAGCTGCTGGGGGAGAAGCTCAATCTCCTCAACAACCTCTCGGTCTACTTTGTTGGCGGCATTCTGCTCTACGCCTATATCACCTCCTCTGGTGCCATCCTGCAGGGCATTCTGGGGATCGACAGCAAGCTCGCATCCGTGTTGTTCGTGGCGCTCTTCTCTGCGGTGGTGTGGCACTCGACTCGCGCCGTTGACCGTATTTCGGTGGTGCTGATCGCCTTTATGATCCTCAGCTTCGCTCTCGGTGTGGCCGGTCTGCTCGGCAGTATCAAGCTGCCGACCCTGCTCGATCTGGCGGGCAGCGAGAGTCGCTACGCCCCCTATGCCATGGCGATGCTGCCGGTGGCGCTCACCTCGTTCGGCTATCACCACTCTGTTGCCTCCCTGCGTGCCTATTACCAGAACGAGCAGCAGGCCAGATGGGCCATTCTGGGGGGAACCCTGATCGCGCTGGCGCTATACGTGCTCTGGCTGCTGGGGATCTTCGGCAACCTGCCCCGTCAGGATTTTGCCCCTGTGATTGCCAAGGGAGGTGATGTGAGCGTGCTGCTCTCCGCCCTCTCCGGGGTCATTGAATCGGAGAAGGTGGCCAGCGCCATCAACGGCTTCTCCATGGCGGCGATCCTCTCCTCCTTTATCGGGGTGGGGCTCGGGGTGTTCGACTATCTGGCTGATCTGTTCAAGTTCGACAACAGCCGCGCCGGTCGCTGCAAGACCTGGGCGGTCACCTTCCTGCCGCCGCTGCTGCTCTCCCTACTCTTCCCGTTCGGCTTCCTGCTGGCCATCGGCTATGCCGGTGCCGCCGCCACCATCTGGACCTGCATCATCCCGGCATTGCTGGTGCTGCGCACCCGGGCGCGGGCCGAGCGGGGCGAAGTGACCCCCCATTTCGTCACCCCCGGCGGCAAGCTGATGGCCTGGTTGCTGATCCTGTTCGGTTTGGCGACCGCACTGTTCCACTTCCTGTCGATGGCGAATTTGCTGCCGGTCTATCTGGGCAACTGAGTCAGGTCTACAGCACTGACAGAAAGGGCGGCAAGGCCAACTTGCCGCCCTTTTTGCTCCATTTTTACCCCATATAGCAGGATCTATAACTAAAGTGGTAGGTGTGGGTGGGGTAAGGTGCTGAAATAACTGGTCTGATCTGGCTGGCAGCAGCATGATCTGCTGGGCATGCCCACCGCTTTCTTTTATGATCCCCGCCCTTCTGCGTGCCCCCTGTCGGCACCTCATTTGCACCAACCACATCGGGGTCCCCCATGTCCGATCTGCGTCAAGAAGCACTCGATTACCACGCCCAGCCCGTACCGGGCAAAATTGCCATCGCCCTGACCAAACCCGCCGAAACCGCCCGCGACCTGGCGCTGGCCTACAGCCCGGGTGTTGCCGAGCCGGTGCGCGAGATCGCCGCCAACCCGGCCGATGCCTACCGCTATACCGGCAAGGGCAACCTGGTGGCCGTCATCTCCAACGGCACCGCGATTCTGGGTCTGGGCAATCTGGGGCCGCTGGCCTCCAAGCCGGTGATGGAGGGCAAGGCCCTGTTGTTCAAGCGCTTCGCCGGTATCGACGCCATCGACATCGAGGTGAAGCACGAGACCAGCCGGCAGTTTATCGACACGGTGGCGGCCATCGCCGATACCTTCGGTGGCATCAATCTGGAAGATATCAAGGCGCCTGAGTGTTTCGAGATTGAAGAGGCGCTGATCGCGCGCTGCGACATTCCGGTGTTCCACGATGATCAGCATGGTACCGCCATCGTCACAGCCGCCGGTCTGCTCAACGCGCTGGAAGTGCAGGGCAAGCAGATCAGTGACAGCCGCATCGTCTGCATGGGGGCGGGGGCTGCCGCCACCGCCTGTATGGATCTGCTGATCAAGTGCGGTGCCAGGGCGCACAACATCTTCATGCTGGATCGTCAGGGGGTGATTCACACCGGCCGCAGCGATCTCAACAAGTACAAGCAGCGCTTCGCCAACGAGACCTCGCTGCGCACCCTGATGGATGTCATCGAAGGGGCTGATGTGTTTGTCGGTGTTTCAGGCCCCGACGTGTTGCCCGCCGAAGCGGTCGCCCTGATGGCGCCCAACCCGGTGATCTTCGCCTGCTCCAACCCGGACCCGGAGATCAAGCCGGCGCTGGCCCACGCGGTACGCAGTGACCTTATCATGGGTACCGGCCGCTCCGACTACCCGAACCAGATCAACAACGTGCTCTGTTTCCCCTTCATCTTCCGCGGTGCCCTCGATGCCCGCGCCAGCCGCATCAACGATGCCATGAAGATTGCCGCGGTCGAGGCGATCCGCGCGCTGGCCAAGGAGCCGGTGCCGACCGAGGTGCTGACCGCCGCCGGGGTGAGCGAGCTCGCCTTCGGCAAGGATTACGTCATTCCCAAGCCGATGGATGCCCGTCTGCTGCCGCGCGTAGCCCGCGCCGTGGCGCTGGCGGCGGTGGCCTCCGGCGTCGCCCGCATCGAGCTGCCTGCGGACTACATGCTGTAATCCGGCATTGCAAACGGCCCCATAGCGGGGCCGTTTTGATTTCTGCTTCTGGCGACAGCCAGAGACGCCAGTCGGGTGACAGGTTGGGGCAGATGGAGGCAAATCGGGTGCAAAGGTGGTCAAACAGCGCTCTCCTCTGACACAATATTGCCACTATGACGCTAACGAGAATCAAGATGAAGCAGCCTGTCAGCGGCCGTTTGGCCCACGCCCTCTCCTTCTTGCGCCATGATGGTCGCCACTTTGCCCAGTTTGTCTGGGGCCGTTTCCAGCAGGACAGATTGACGGTTACCGCCGGTTATCTGGCCTATGTCACCCTGCTTTCGCTGGTACCGATGATCGCCGTGGTCTTTGGCATGATGTCCGCCTTCCCGGTGTTCCAGAGCCTCAAGCAGGCGATGGAGCAGTTCGTCTACCACAACTTCGTGCCGACCGCGGGCGACATGCTCAAGGAGTACATCGACGGCTTCGTCGCCAATGCCACCAACACCACGGCAGTGGGGATTGGGGCGCTGGTGGTGGTGGCGTTGATGCTGATCTCCGCCATCGACAAGAACCTCAACTACATCTGGCGTTCGACCCAGGGCCGCCCGCTGGCGCAGGCCTTTGCCATGTACTGGATGATCCTGACCCTGGGGCCCGTGCTTATCGGGGCCAGTATCGCCATCTCCTCCTATATCCTCTCGCTGCGGTTGTTTGGCGCCGAGAGCCTGTTCGGTATCGGTTATCTGCTGTTGCGCGGTTTGCCGTTCCTCTTCTCGGTGCTCACCTTCCTGCTGGTCTATACCGTGGTGCCGAACTGCAAGGTGCGGCTGATCCACGCCTTTATCGGTGCGCTGGTAGCGGCGACCCTGTTCGAGCTGGCCAAGCGCGGCTTTGCCATCTACATCACCAACTTCCCCTCCTATCAGGCCATCTACGGCGCGCTGGCCACCATCCCGATCCTGTTTGTCTGGGTCTATCTCAGCTGGCTGGTGGTGCTGCTGGGGGCTGAAACCACGGCCTGCCTCGGTGAATATGAGAAACCGGCCAGTGAGGAGCTTGGCTAAGCCATCGCCTTGCCCACCGGTTTATTGGTAGCATCGACGACCGCCCCTGCAATCGAGCCGGGGCGGTCGTTCTGTTTTGAGAGGAGAGGGATGTGATTGCACTGATTCAGCGGGTCTCCGAGGCCAGCGTGACCGTCGAGGGGGAGGTGACCGGCGCCATCGGTCAGGGGCTGCTGGTGCTGCTCGGGGTGGAGCAGGGGGATGACGAGGCCAAGGCCGACAAACTGCTGCACAAGGTGAGCGGCTATCGGGTCTTCTCCGACGAGAATGGCAAGATGAACCTCAATGTCAGCCAGATCGGTGGCAGCCTGCTGGTGGTCTCCCAGTTTACCCTGGCGGCTGATACCAAGAGCGGGATGCGCCCGAGCTTCTCCTGCGGTGCCCACCCGAGCGAGGCCGAACGCCTCTATGACTACTTCGTGGCGAAGGCTGCTGCCAGCGGCATCCCGACCGCAACCGGGCGTTTTGCCGCTGACATGAAGGTGGCGCTGGTCAACGATGGCCCGGTTACCTTCTGGCTACAGGTCTGAGGATGCCTGATCCCGCGGTATGACGTGGACGATCACATTGATGAGCCCCGCGACTGGATAGGGGGTAGCCGGGCCAATCCACTGTTCTATCAGTGTCAGGGCGTGGGTTAGCTCCCGTTCGGTGCGCGGCAGCAGGTTGATGACCAGAGTACCGCCTAGGCGAGGGGCCAGCGCCCGGTAGAGCCGCTCCTGAAACAGCAGCAGCGGGTTGCCATCCTGACTGAAGAGATCGAGCAGGATGAGGTCGTACTGCTGCTCGCTCTGCTCCAGAAAGGCGAGGGCATCGGCCTGATGGAGTGCCGGAGCGGCGCGTTCATCGCTCTCCTGATGCTGGAAAAACTGCTGATAAACGGTCAGCACCTCTTCGTCGAGGTCAACGCACTCGTGGTGTGCATCGGGCCAGCGCTGACTCAGATGGCGGGTGAGATCGCCGCCACCCAGCCCCAGTTCGAGGATCTGCCCGGCCTGTTCCGGCAGCAGGCAGGCGATGACCCGCTGATGGGGCAGACAGAGGGCTGCGGGGTCGGCGAGCGACATGGCGGATTGCACCACGCCGTCTATCTCCAGCCAGCGGTGCTGCTCATTTTCCTGCACGGTGAGGCGGCGCTGGGGTTTGACGCTGAGGTGCAGCAAGTGATCGGCTTGGTACGCTTGCAGATTGAAGTCCATGAATTTGCACGGCAAGATGGTTTCCGACCAGTGTAACTCAAGGATGAAACTATGTACCGGGTAGTCACCCCTCAGACAGTCGCCGAGCTGGATGCCTACTACCAGTTGCGCTGGGAACTTCTGCGTAAGCCCTTCAATCTGCCCGTCGGTTCCGAGCGGGACGAGTACGATACGGTCGCCATTCACCGGCTGATGCTGGCACCCGATGGTACTCCCATCGCGGTAGGCCGCCTCTTTATCGGCGGTGACGAGGCGCAGATCCGCTTTATGGCGCTGCGGCCCGAATATCGCGGCCAGGGGCTGGGTGCCCAAATGGTGGAAGATCTCGAGCAGTTGGCCCGCAGCGAGAAGGTGAAACGGCTGGTGATGAACGCCCGTCAGGAAGCGGTGGAGTTCTATCGCAAGTGCGGCTTTCTCGAAGTGGGGGGCGGCCCCGTCTCCTTTGGTCGGATTCCCCATCGCCAGATGATCAAATCCCTGAGCCCGTTGCAGACTATCCAGTACCGGCCGGAGTGGTGTCAGGATCTCACCACCCGCTGGTCGCGCGGGGTACCCATCAGCGAGAAGATGGGGATGCACATCAGCCACTACGATGGCCAGACTTTCCACCTCAAGGCCAATCTGGCGGCCAACTTCAACGTGCATGGCAGCATGTTTGCCGGCAGTGTCTACAGCCAGTGCGTGCTGGCGGGCTGGGGGCTGATCTGGCTGCAGCTTAAAGAGGAGGGGCTGGTGGGCGAGCCGGTGCTTGCCGAGAGCACCATCAAATATCATGGCCCGGTCGATGAGGAGCCCGAGGCGCGAGTGGCCCGCGAGGGGATGCCCGCCGTGCTGCAGCCGCTCAAACGGGGCGAGCCTGCCACCTTCAGCCTCAAGATCCAGCTGTTCAGCGGCAGCAAGCTGGCGGCGGAGTTCAGCGGTCACTACGTGGTGCAGCCGCCCCGCCGTCCGGGCCAGTAACCGCGTCGTTTCCCCATCAAACAACAAGGCCTCATCATGAGGCCTTGTCTGTTTTTACCCTTGCTGGCTGTCGTTTGTCTGCCCGGCTTGGGTCTGCACTTGGGCCTGGTTTTGGGCTTTCGTTGCGGGAGCCGGTCGCCAGAGCGGGGCGCTGTAGCCTTGCGGCGGATAGCGCACTCCCACTTCCCAGCCGCAGGCGTCCTGCTTCTGCGGGAAGCTCCAGGCCAGCGTGGGTTCCGTCAGCGGCCCGCGCCACTGGCCGAGCAGCTCGGCGCAGCGGTTGCCGTTGAGGATCCCCAGATCCAGCTGCCACTGCTCGTTGACCAGATCGATCCCCCCTTGCAGCGCCAGCAGATGGGTGATGGTGGAGGCGCCAGCCTGTTCGAGCTGCAGCTGTCCCTTATCGATCTTGCCCTGCATCCTGATACGGTAGAAGGGGGTGTCACCCTCCTGCATCGCCTGCCACAGCTGATCCGGCGTCAGGGTGGGCGGGGTCGCCCCCTTGAACCACTCATCCAGCAGCGGATCTATCTTCACCTTGTCCCAGAACGGCTCGTCGGCATCGAGGGCAAAGCTGCCCTGCAGGGTCTGGCGCCACTCGCCCGCCGTTTTGCCGTGTTCGGCTTGCAGATCGGCGCTCACGTCCGCCTTGCCAGCGAACGAGACAGGGGAGTGGAATATCTTGCCCCATTGCTGCAGATCCAGCTTGGTCGCCTGCAGTTGGAGGCGGCTGCTCTGGCCCGGTTCGCGGCCCCACTGGCCACTCAGGCTGAGAGTGCCCTCATCCGGCAGCGAGCTGGTGAGTTTGCCCAGTTGCCAGGAGCTGGGGGTCAGCTCCCCATCCAGCTCGCCGTTGCGGGCGCTGAGGCCATCCCACACCAGCTCGAACCACTTGCTCTCGATACGGGCACGGCCGAGCAGCGGACCGGGTTGGTTATCGCGCAGGACGAGATCGCTCAGATAGAGCTGCCAGCCGGTCAGTGACAGGGGCAGGGTATCGTCGAAGGAGAGCACCTTGAGCTTGTCGAACGCCAGCTTGCGGATATCGACCTGCTGCGGGCGCCAGCTCTGCCAATCCTGCCACCACCCCTGGGGCAGGCTGATATCCATGCCGCTCAGCGCCACGTCTTTCAGGGTTAGCTTCTGCTGCTGGCTATCGAGGGAGAGCTCGACGTTGAACTCCCCTTCATAGGCCTTGCCCCGCAGTTCAGCGTCGATCTGCTGGGGCGAGAAGGCGAGCTTGCCCTTGATCTCCTCCAGCTGGAACAGGCCACGGCCCATGTCGCCCAGAGTGCCGCTCAGATAGCCGGTGGGCTGGTTGCCCGCCTGCCAGTTGAAGGCGGTGAGCTGGCCACTGAAGTTGTTGAAGGAGAGCTCCTGATTGATGTCGTTGAGGCTGACGCCGTCCAGCTGGCCGCGATCCAGCGACACGCTTTGCAACGGGAAGCGCTGCGGGAAGCCTTGTTGTGTCAGATCCCCCAGCTCCACCCGCATGCCGCGCGCCTTGAGGTCATGCAGTTGCAGGGTGCGGGCGGGCCAGTCCAGCACCATGCCGGTCTCCAGCAGACCGTCGAACAGGTTGGTCACCAGCTTGTCGGTGCGCAGCACTTCTCCTTCCAGCCGCCCTTGCAGGTTGAGACGGGCGAAGGTGAACTGCGGAGTCTCCAGCTGGCCGATATTGAGGCTCAGGTTGGCCTGTGGCTGGCGTTTCGGATCGATCAGCTCCCAGTCGCTCAGGGTGGCATTGAGGCCGCGCAGGGTCAGCTCGGGGCTTTCCAGACTGAGCCGGTCTATGGTGCTGTCACTGATGGTGAGGGAGTGCACCGGCAGGCTCGGTAGCTGGTTGGGCAGCGGCAGCTTGATGGCGGGACGAATGAGATCGAGATGGGCGATGCGCACGTCGCGGCTCAGCCAGTCGATGCTCTCGATCTCCAGATAGATCTTGTCGAGGGAGACCGCATCGCCGTAACGCACCTGCTCAGCCAGCAGGGTGTAGGGGTGCAGCGGGTTGAACACCAGTCGCCCTATGGTGACCGGCACGCCGGTCTGCTGGCTGATCCAGCTGGCGATGGGGCCTTTGGCGCGCTCGGCGTCGAACAGGCCGAGGGCAACCCAGACAAACAGCAGCAGGAAGGCGAAGGTGTAGAGCAGGCCGCGTAGCCAGGAATTCATGGGTGCTTTCCTCCTGTATTGGTTGAGTGATCAGGTGTTGGCAGTGTGATTCCGCAGGTCAAGCATTGGAATAGTGATCCCGTAAGCCGAGCCAGCGCCGTATCAAGGGTTCGACATGACTCGGATGCCTATCCATAAGGAAGCGCGCCATCTTTTGCACCTGTGGAATAAGCGGCTGATCCCGCACCAGATCGGCGATCTTGAGGTCGGCTAGACCGGTCTGGCGAGTGCCGAGCAGTTCCCCCGGGCCGCGCAGTTCCAGATCGCGCTGGGCGATGAGGAAGCCGTCGTTGGTCTCCCGCAGCACCCCGAGCCGGCTCTGGGCCGTCTTGGACAAGGGGGCATGATAGAGCAGCACGCAGTGAGAGGCTACCGCCCCCCGGCCAACCCGGCCGCGCAACTGGTGCAACTGCGCCAGCCCGAGCCGTTCCGGATTCTCGATGATCATCAGGCTGGCGTTGGGCACATCCACCCCCACCTCGATGACGGTGGTGGCGACCAGCAGTTGCAGTATGCCTGCCTTGAACTCCTCCATCACCCGCTGTTTCTCCACCGGACGCATCCGGCCGTGCACCAGCCCGATGTGCAGGCCAGGTAGCAGGTTCTGCAGCTCGGCAGCGGTATCCTCGGCGGCCTGGCACTCCAGCACCTCCGACTCCTCGATCAGGGTGCAGACCCAGTAGGCCTGCTTGCCCTCGGTGCAGGCGAGTTTGACCCGCTCGATCACGTCGCCGCGACGGCTGTCGGGCATCGCTACCGTGGTGATGGGGGTTCGGCCCGGTGGCAGTTCGTCGATGACCGAGGTGTCGAGGTCGGCATAGGCGGTCATCGCCAGGGTGCGGGGGATGGGGGTGGCGGTCATGATGAGCTGATGGGGATGTACCCCTTCACGCTCCCCTTTCTCACGAAGGGCGAGGCGCTGATGCACCCCGAATCTGTGCTGTTCATCGATGATGACCAAGGCGAGGCGCTGGAACACCACCTGCTCCTGAAAGATGGCGTGGGTGCCCACCACCATCTTGACGCTGCCATCTTTGATCGCGGCCAGCGACTCTTCCCGCGCCTTGCCTTTCTGTTTGCCCGCCAGCCAGCCGACTCCGATGCCGAGCGGTTCCAGCCACTTGGCGAAGTTGATGGCGTGCTGTTCCGCCAGCAGCTCGGTCGGTGCCATCAAGCCCACCTGACAGCCATTGCCGATAGCCTGCAGGGCCGCCAGCGCCGCGACCAGCGTCTTGCCGGAACCCACGTCACCCTGCACCAGCCGCATCATGGGGTGGCTCTGTTGCAGATCCTTGCTTATCTCGGCCACTACCCGGCTCTGGGCACCGGTGGGCTTGAACGGCAGGGCGCCGAGCAGTTGTTCAACCAGCGCGGGCGCCGGTTTGAGGGCGCGGGCCAGCTGGGTTTGCGCCTGAGCGCGCACCTTGAGTACCGAGAGGTTGTGCGCCAGCAGCTCCTCCAGTACCAGTCGCTGCTGGGCCGGATGTTGGCCGCTTTCCAGCAGCGGCAGCGCTACCGATGGGGGCGGGCGATGCAGCAGTTTCAGGGCGGCGGCCAGTTCAATCTGGTGGGGATAGAGGCCGGCGGGCAGCAGCTCCTCCACGCCATAGAGGTCGAGCTGGGCCAGCGCCTGATCGGTGAGGTTGCGCAGGGTGAGCTGGCGTAGCCCTTCGGTAGTCGGGTAGACGGGGGTGAGCGCCTCTTCGGTCTGACCGGCCTGCTCCTCGCCGAGCAGCTTGTACTCGGGGTGGGCCATCTCCAGCCCGTATTTGCCGGGACGCACTTCGCCAAAGCAGCGGATCAGACGGCCCGCCGCCAGACTGTTTTTCTGGGCGGCGGTGAAGTTGAAGAAGCGCAAGGTGAGGGTGCCGGTGCCATCGCTGATGCGACAGACCATCATGCGGCGGCGCCCCATCACCAGCTGAGTGTCCTGGATTTCGCCCTCGACGGCGCCGTGCAGGCCGGGCGGCAGATCGCCGATGGGCCACACCTGGGTACGGTCCTCGTAGCGCAGGGGGAGGTGGAACAGCAGATCCTGTACCGTGGCCAGCCCCAGCCGCTCGAGCTTCTCCAGCATCTTGCTGCCGACACCCTTGAGGCTATCGAGAGGAATTTTATCCAATTTCATCAATTAGATGCCCGAAAACACTGTAAATATGTCCAGATGATAGGGGTTGTTGAGGGGCTGATGCAAGCCGAGTTGCTGCTGGCTGGGCCGTCAAAGCGGGGGAAACGGTGTATAGAACAAAGGCCTGCCGAAAACGGGAGGCCTTTGTGCGGCTGCCAACAGGCAAGGTGCGGGCGCATGGCGCCCAAGGTCAGATGATCCGCTTGAGCAGCAGGTGGGCCTTGACCCTGTGGATCCGTCCCAGCAGCTTGCGCACCTGTTCCGGGTAGTCCTGGATCTGTTCCACCTGATCGAAGTGGCTGATCCGCTTGGTGTTGGTCAGGATGTTCTCCCGCTCCGCGTTGAACTGGGGACGCAGCAGGTGGCGACGATCGTGTACCAGCAGGCCGTTCTCCAGATCCAGCGCCCAGGCGCGGGGGTTGAGGTTGTTGCCGGTGAGCAGCGCCCACTCGTCATCCACGAAGATCCCCTTGAGATGGTAGGAGTTGCGCTCGCAGCACCAGAGCATCAGGTTGAGACGACCGTCGTCGATGTGGCGCTGGTTGCGCTCGGCAAACTTGCGCAGGTTGGTCTCGTAGAGATAGGGCAGGCCACCGATGGTGGAGAACTTCTCTTCCGGCGGAATGAAGAAGTCGTTGGCGGTCTTGTCGCCCACTACGATGGTCACCTTGCAACCGCGCTGCAGCAGATCCTCGATATCCTTGCTCAACTCCTTGGGGGGGTTGAAGTAAGGGGTGCAGATGAAGATCTCCCGCTCGGTGGCGCGCACCAGATTGCGGATCATCAGGTTGAGCTGATTGTTGCGCTTGCCCAGACCCACCATGGGGGTGACGGCCACTTCCTGGGTGTTGACCGGCATGGTGCTGAAACGGTACTGGCTCTGGCGCAGGCTCTGCTTGAAGCGGCGGATCGGCCCCTTCAGCTGTTTGGCGCTGGGGATGTCGCTGTGATCCAGTCGCTGCACCGCGTCGCTCTTCACGAACAGGTCATCCACATAGTTGACCATGCTGCGGGCCAGCTCCGGGCTGGTGATCTGGTGATAGCGATCGAAGCGGTAGCGATCCTGCTGGTGCAGGTAGATGTCGTTGAGGCTGGCGCCGGAGTAGAGCACCACATCATCAAAGATGAAGCCCTTGAGGTGGAGCACGCCGAGCAGCTCGCGCCCTTTGACCGGCACGCCGTAGATTTCGATCTGGTGCTCGTGTTCGGCAGCCATGGCCTGATACATCAGGTGGTTGCCGCCCTGCTTGCCTTTGCCGATCAGGCCGCGCTGGGCACGGTGGAAGTCGACGAACAGCTTGATGTCGAGGGCCGGATTGCGCTGCTTGGCAGCATAGAGGGCGGAGAGGATCTCCCGGCCCGCTTCGTCATCCTGCAGATAGAGCGCGACCAGATAGATGCGCCGGGTGGCACTGGCGATAAGCGCAAGAATACGGCGTTTGAAATCCTGGGCGCTGTAGAGCACTTCAAACTGATCCGCTGCGACGGCGATCTGGGGCAGGCGCGCCAGCAGTTGTCGATAATGGGCCGATGAATGCATAGATAAACCTGAAATCACGGGGTTAAGCGTTCCACTCGGAGCGATGAATAGGCGATTCTAGCAATCTCGCCCTCTCAGCCAAAGAAAGAATCATCAGAAAGATGAAAAAGGCCTCACGAGTGAGGCCTTTTTGTCAGCATTTCGCCCTTGTCAGAGGAAGCTGTAGATGATCATCGCCATCACGCCGCCAGTGGTGCCGATGATGGTTTCCATCACGGTCCAAGTCTGCAGGGTCTGCTTCTCGGTCAGGCCGAGGTAGCGGTTGGCCAGCCAGAAACCGGAGTCGTTGACGTGGGAGAGCACGATGGCACCGCCGCCGATGGCGATGGTGACGGCCGCCAGCTGGGCACCGTTCAGGCCGAGCGGCTCCAGCATCGGCAGCACCAGACCGCAGGCGGTCAGCATGGCGACGGTGGCAGAGCCCTGAATCACCCGTACCGCAGCGGCCAGAATGAAGGCCAGCGCGACGATGGGCAGACCGGAGTCGGCCAGCATGTTGCCAAGGGCGGCACCCACGCCGGAATCAACCAGCACCTGCTTGAACACGCCACCGGCACCGGTCACCAGAATGATGACGCCTGCCGGCTGGATGGCGCTGTTGCAGACGCTCATCACCTCGTCACGGGACATGCCGCGGCGAATACCCAGCAGATAGAAGGCGGCCAGACAGGCGACCATGATGGCGGTGAAGGGGTGACCGATGAACTCCAGCCAGTTGTGCAGGGTGGAGCCCGCCTCGACGAAACGACCGACGATGGTCTTGAGGCCGATCAGCAGCAGCGGCAGACCGATGAGGCCCATGGCCAGCCCGAAGGAGGGCAAGGATTTGCTGTCATCGTGGACGCTGTTCTGGGCATCGGCAGGCAGCGGCACATCGACGATCTTGCTGATGAAGTCACCGAACAGCGGGCCAGCCAGGATCAGCGCCGGTACGGCAGCGATCAGGCCGAACAGGATCATGTAGCCGAAGTCGGCACCCAGCTGGGATGCCACCAGGATCGGGCCTGGCGCCGGGATAAGGAAGGCTTGGCAAGTGGCGATACCGGCCAGCAGGGCGATACCGATCTTCACCACGCTGCCGCCGCCACGACGGACGATGGCGAAGGCGACGCCGATCAGCAGCACCACGGCCACATCAAAGAAGAGCGGCAGGGCGCAGACAAAGCCGGTCAGGGCCATGGCCCAGTTGGCGCGCTTGACGCCGAACTTGCCGAGCAGAGTGTGGGCTACCCGGTCGAGGGCACCGGTCACTTCCATCACCTTGCCGAACATGGCGCCCAGCGCCACCACTACCGCGACGAAACCTAGGGTGCCACCCATCCCTTTCTGGATGGTGTTGGCGATATCGGCCGGGTTCATGCCGGCGGCGAGACCCGCCACCATGGAGACCAGGATCAGGGCTACCACGGCGTGGAGCCGGGCCTTCATCACCAGGAAGAGCAGCAGCACAATCGAGCCGGCGGCTGTCATGATCAGGGAGAGGTCAGACATTGTTATGCGTTCCTTTTTCCAAGTTCAGTCGTGACACCTTGCCGATCCGTCGGCAAACCATATCTTTATGATTTATTTAGATTTATGGCAAGGGCTCAACATCATATGCCCAGGTGACTATGGGTTTGCTCAGTCTGTGGCAGACTTCACATTTTCAATCGTTACCGGTAACATGTTACCGGTAACGTGTTAGATTAGAACCCATCAACAGCTGGTTTTTTGAAAAGTGGGACAGAGGTCAAATTATGGCGGGTAAGTGCATTATCGTGATGGGTGTGTGTGGTAGCGGCAAATCCAGCGTGGGTCTGAAAGTGGCCGAAGCGCTGGGCGCCAAGTTCATCGATGGTGATGACCTGCACCCCAAGGCCAACATCCAGAAGATGGCTGGCGGCAACCCCCTCAACGATGAGGATCGAGCCCCCTGGCTGGAGCGGATCCGCGACGCCGCCTACAGTCTCGAGCAGAAGAACGAGACCGGCATCATCGTCTGTTCCGCCCTCAAAAAGAAGTACCGCGACCAGATCCGCGAAGGCAACGAGTCGGTCAGCTTTATCTTCCTCGATGGCAGCCAGCCGCTGATCCTCGAGCGGATGCGTGCCCGCAAGGGCCACTTCATGCGCGAAAGCATGGTACAAAGTCAGTTCGATACCCTGGAGCGCCCGGATGGCGAAGCCGGTGTATTCCACATCGATATCGACGGCACCTTCGAACAGGTGGTTGACCGCGCCGTCACAGCATTGGAGCAAGCCCAATGATTCATAAGGTAATTTCCGACGTCACTGCCCGCATCCGCGAGCGCAGTGCCGCCCGCCGTCAGGCCTTTATGGCCCGCATCCAGCGTCAGGCCGAGCAGGGCAAGACCCGTGCCGCACTGGCCTGTGGCAACCTGGCCCACGCTGTGGCCGCCTGCAGCAGTGACGAGAAGGGTCGCATCCTCGACATGACCCGCGCCAACGTCGGCATCGTCACCGCCTACAACGACATGCTGAGTGCCCATCAGCCCTATCAGGGCTATCCGGATATCATCAAGGGCGCGCTGGCCGAACTGGGCCACAGTGCTCAGGTTGCCGGTGGCGTGCCCGCCATGTGCGACGGCGTGACCCAGGGGCAGCCGGGGATGGACATGTCCCTCTTCTCCCGCGACCTGATCGCTCAGGCGACCGCGCTGTCACTCTCTCACAACACTTTCGATGCCACCCTGCTGCTCGGTATCTGCGACAAGATCGCCCCGGGCCAGATCATGGGGGCCCTCTCCCACGCCCATCTGCCGACGGCATTTGTTCCTGCCGGCCCGATGGCGAGCGGCATCAGCAACGACGAGAAGGTGAAGGTTCGCCAGCAGTACGCCGCGGGTGAAGTGGGCCGCGACGCCCTGCTGCAGATGGAGTGCGGCGCCTACCATGCGGCGGGCACCTGCACCTTCTACGGCACTGCCAACACCAATCAGCTGGTGTTCGAGGCCATGGGCCTGATGCTGCCGGGCTCTGCTTTTGTGCACCCGCACAGCGAGCTGCGCCATGCCCTGACCGTTGAGGCGGCACGCCGCATCAGCGCCATGATCCCGGGTTCCCCGGCCTATCGCCCGTTGAGCGAAGTGCTGGACGAGCGCTCGCTGGTCAACGGTCTGGTGGCCCTGCTCGCCTCCGGCGGCAGCACCAACCACAGCATCCACATGGTGGCGCTGGCTCGTGCGGCCGGTCTGGTACTGACCTGGGATGACATCAGCGATCTCTCCGACGTGGTGCCGCTCTTGGTTCGCATGTACCCGAACGGCCCGGCCGACGTCAACGCCTTCGAACAGGCAGGCGGCGTGCCCGGCCTGATGCGCCGTCTGGCCGAAGAGGGGCTGATCCATATGGATGCTACCCCGGTCTTTGGCGAGATGCAGGATTACCTCAGCCGTCCGGCTCTGGTCGATGGCCAGCTGGTATGGCAGCCGGTGGGCGAGAGCGGCGATGCGAGCGTGTTGTCACCTTCCGGCAGCGTATTCCAGGCCACTGGTGGCACCAAGCTGCTGGCGGGCAATCTGGGCCGCGCCGTGGTCAAGGTCTCCGCCGTGGCTCCCGAGTATCGGGTTATCGAAGCGCCAGCGCGGGTCTTCTCCTCCCAGCATGCGGTGGAAGCGGCCTACAAGGCGGGCGATCTCAATCAGGATGCCGTTATCGTGGTGCGCCACAATGGTCCGGCCGCTAACGGCATGCCGGAGCTGCACAAGCTGATGCCGGTGCTCGGCAACCTGCAGAAGGCGGGTTACAAGGTGGCGCTGGTCACCGATGGCCGTCTCTCCGGCGCCTCCGGCAAGATCCCGGCCGCCATCCACGTCACCCCGGAAGCGCTGCACGGCGGGGCCATTGGCCTGCTTGCTGACGGTGACCTGCTGCGGGTTGACGCGGTAAACGGCAGCCTCGACTGCCTGACCGATTTGAGTGGCCGTACCCAGGCCGAGATTGACCTCACTCTGGAACAAGAGGGGTGGGGCCGTGAACTGTTCAGCGTGATGCGTCGCGCGGTATCGAGCGCCGAGTGTGGCGCTACCATCTTTGACTAAGGAAGAGCTATGCAGAACTGGAAAGTGACCCCGGCCGAGGTGTTTGCCGCCTCCCCGCTGGTACCCGTGATGGTTATCAACGAGCTGGATCAGGCCCTGCCGATGGCCAAGGCGCTGCTCGACGGCGGCATCTCTGTCTTCGAAATCACCTTGCGCACCCCGGTGGCGCTCGATGCCATCGCCCTCATCGCCAAGGCGATGCCGGATGCCATGGTTGGTGCCGGTACCGTGCTCAACTGCGAGCAGTTTGACGCCGCCGTCGCTGCCGGTGCCCGTTTCGTCATCTCCCCGGGGATGACTCCGGCCCTGCTGGCTCACGCAGCCAAGAGCACTGCACCGCTGATCCCGGGTGTGGCTACTCCGTCTGAAGTGATGCAGGCGCTGGAAGCAGGCTATGACCATTTGAAGTTCTTCCCGGCCGAAGCGAACGGCGGCACCAAGGCGCTCTCCGCCATTGCCGCGCCGCTGCCCCAGGTGAAGTTCTGCCCGACCGGCGGTATCGGCCCGAAAAACGTGGCCGACTATCTGGCGCTCAAGTGCGTCGCCACCGTCGGCGGCTCCTGGATGCTGCCGGCCGATGCGGTCAAGAGCGGCAACTGGGAAGAGGTGACTCGCCTCTCTCGCGAAGCGGTTGAGCTGGTAAAACGCTAAGCATCAGTTGTGCAGAAAACCAAACAGGCCACCCTCGGGTGGCCTGTTTGTTATCGGCGTGACTTATGTGGGTGAGGGAAGGGATTACCCCAGACTCTCCCCGACATAGAGGGAGAAGCCGATATCCTTGCGGGTATCGGGTTGGGATTGGCCGTTGAGACGCGCCAGCAGCATGGTGGCCGCCTCCCGACCGATCGCTTCCCGCGGGGTGGCGATACTGGCCAGTTTGGGGGTCATGGCGTGGCCGATGTCGAGAGCGTTGCAACCGGCGATGGCGATCTGCTGGGGTACCGGGATCCACTTGGCCTGACACTGCAGCAGGGCGCCCACCGCCAGGTCATCGTTGGTGCAGAACAGGCCGTCGAGGTCGGGATAGCGTACCAGCGCCTGATCCAGCAGCTCGCCCCCCAGAGTGAAGCTGGAGGATTGTTCGGTCAGCAGATGCTGGCCGGTGAGGCCGAAGTCGGTCATCGCCTGATAGTAACCCTCCATCCGCAGCTGGGTGCGCACGTCGAGCCGCGCTCCCAGATAGACCACCTTGCGTCGGCCCCGGCGCAGCATCTCTGTTACCATGGCCCGGGCCGCGGCTCTATGGTCCATGCCGACCACCATGTCGATGGGGGTTTGCGGCAGATCCATGGTCTCCACCACCGGAATGCCGGCGGTGGCGATCATCTTGCGGGTGCGTTCAGTATGCTGGCTGTCGGAGAGGATCAGCCCATCCACGTGATAGGAGAGCAGGGACGCGACCTGCTCCTCCTCTCTCTCCGGACTGTAGCCGTAGTGGGCCAGCAGGGTCTGGTAACCGGCCGGTCGGGTCACCGACTCGATGCCGTGGATCACCGCCGAGAAGACCTGGTTGGAGAGGGAGGGGATCAGGATGCCGATCGCCTTGCTGGTCGCGTTGGAGAGAATATCCGGCGCCCGGTTGGGGATATAACCCAGCTCTTCCACCACAGCTGCGATCCGCTCGCGGGTCCCCTCCGCCACGGTCTGCGGGTCGCGCAGATAGCGGCTGACAGTCATCTTGGTCACGCCGGTCTGGTCGGCGATATCTTGCAGGGTGGGGCGGCGCTTGCGGGTGGTGCTCATAGGGGTGTCCAGCGTGGATGTTACATGTAACATTACCGTTTTTGGCGGATAAAGTCAGCATATGAAGCCGTTTTTGCAGGAGTTTTCCGATGATCAGAGGCAAGCAGTTCGTGGATGTCCGGTTCGAGCAACAGGATGTGGAGGGGGAACAGTTCTCGGAGTGCCGCTTTATCGGCTGCAACTTCTCCTGGCTGGATCTGAGCGATAGCCGCTTCATTGACTGCAGCTTCTACGATCGGGAGAGTGAACGGGGCTGCCTGTTGCAGGGTTGCGAGCTGCGCGAGGCCAGCTTCCTGCGCTGCGATCTCACCATGGCCGACTGCAGCCGCAGCCAGTGTCTGGGGCTGGAGATGCGCGACTGTCAGGCGGTCGGCATCAACTTCGGCCATGCCAGCTTCGCCAACCAGATCACCGCGAAAAGCTACTTCTGCGAGGCCCATCTGACCGGCAACAACTTCAGCTACGCCAGCTTCGAGGGCTGCCTGCTGGAGAAGTGCGAGCTGACCGGCAACCGTTGGCAGGAGGCCAACCTGTTTGGTGCCTCGCTGGCGGGTTCCGATCTTAGCGGCTCCGAGTTTGGCCAGATTGACTGGACCAGCTTCAAGCTGCAGGGCTGCGATCTGCGCCAGTGCGATCTGCCGGGGCTGGATCTGCGCCGGGTCGATCTGCAGGGAGTACAGATCAACGAGGATCAGCAGCAGACATTGCTGGAGCAGATCGGTCTGGTTGTCTTCCCCTGAGCCGAGCGAAAAAATAGGTAATTTTTCATCAAATGGGACCGACTGTGGGGGGCTATGCTCCTGAAATGACAAAAGCCTGCGTGAGGCAGGCTTTTGCTAGTGAGCGTGTGACGCGTTTGTCGGCCGGGTTAACTCAACCCTTGGCCAGCCATTTGGTTGGGTTGATCGCCTCGCCCTGATAGCGAATTTCGAAGTAGAGGCCCGGTCTGTCCTGACCGCCACTGTCACCGACCAGTGCCACCGGTTCACCCTGTTCCACATTCTGGCCAACCTGACGCAGCAGCGACTGATTGTGACCGTAGAGGCTCATATAGCCTTTGCCGTGGTCGATCACCAGCAGCATACCGAAGCCGTCGAGCCAGTCGGCGTAGACCACTTGTCCCGGCGCAACCGCCTTGACCTGGGTCCCTTCGCTGGCGCCGATCAGGGTGCCTTTCCACTTGAGCTGGGCGGTGCGCGGTGAACCGTAGGAGATGAGGATCGGCCCCTGTACCGGCCAGCGCAGGCTGCCATTGGTTTTGAGACCGCTGTAGTGACCGGCACTGCTGATGCCCGAGCCGCGCTCTGGTTTGGTGCTGGCTACCTCTTCGGCCGGTTCTGCCGGTTTGACGGTTTTGTTCTGCTGGGCGGCGAGTCGTTGTTGCTCGGCGCGGCGCTGTTCGGCCAGCTTGCGCTGACGCTCCTGCTCCGCTTTCAGCTTGGCCAACCGCTCCCGCTCGGCCCGTTCACGGCGCTCCTGCTCTTCACGCTTGCGACGTAACTCTTCCAGCCGGGCTTTCAGCGCCTTCTCCGCCTTGACCAGCTTGGTGAGCTTCTGCTCGTCATCCTGTACCGACTGCTGCAACTGGTTGCGCACCTTGGCCCGGCTCTGCTGGCTGGCCAGCAGGGTCTGGTGATGCTCCTGCTGTTCGGTAAGCAGGGTCTGCAGTCTGGTTTCGGTCTCTTTGGTTGCCTGCTGGTTTTTCGCCAGCTTGTCGCGGGTGGCGCGCAGGGCGTCGATGGCCTCGATGCGGGCCTTGTTGAGGTAGTCGTAGTAGTCGAGGGAGCGGCTCAGTTTGGCCGGATCCTGCTGATTGAGCAGCAGTTTCAGGTAGTCGTGGTTGCCCGCCTGAAAGGCGCTCTCCGCCTGTTTGGCCAGCAACTGCTTTTGATGTTTGGCTTGAACTTCCAGCGCCAGCTTGTCTTTTTGCAGGGTCGCCAGCGTCTGCTGGTTCTGCTTCAACTGTTGCCTGGTCTGGTTGAGTTTGGCGGCGGCAGCCGAGATAGCCTGCTCGTCAGCCTTGAGCTGGGTATTGAGCTTGGCAAGCTCCTGCTTGCTGAGCTTGATGGTCTTCTGTTGCTCTTTGATCTGGGACTGCATGGTGCCCAGCTGCTGATTGGCGGCCAAAGCCGGTTTGCTGGCGCCAAACGACAGGCAAAA
Source organism: Aeromonas sp. R2-2 (assembly GCF_040908355.1). Lineage (NCBI taxonomy): Bacteria > Pseudomonadati > Pseudomonadota > Gammaproteobacteria > Aeromonadales > Aeromonadaceae > Aeromonas > Aeromonas sp. R2-2. The sequence goes on from NZ_JBFODQ010000075.1 coordinate 128,514, forward strand.
AAACAGCGCGCCGGCCAACAGGCCGACGCGACTGGTTTTCTGTGAAATAACTTCGCATCCCCGCATGGGGAAGGATTATTTCAGAATCATCAGGGGCTTGCCAGTCATTTCCGGCGGCACCGGCAGACCCATCAGGGTCAGCATGGTGGGGGCCAGATCGGACAGTTTGCCACCTTCAACTACCTCGGCTTTGCGACCGAAATAGATGAGCGGAACCGGCAGATTGGTGTGGGCGGTGTGGGCCTGACCAGTCTCTTCGTCCAGCATCTTCTCGGCGTTGCCGTGGTCGGCAGTGATCAGGCACTCGCCACCCACTTCGGCCAGGGCGTCGGTGACGCGACCGATGCAGTGGTCAACGGCTTCACACGCTTTGACGGCGGCATCGAACACACCGGTGTGACCAACCATGTCGCCATTCGGGTAGTTACAGATGATGACGTCGTACTTGCCGCTCTTGATGGCCGCAACCAGCTTGTCGGTCAGCTCTTCGGAGCTCATCTCCGGCTGCAGGTCATAGGTCGCCACTTTCGGGCTGGCCACGATCTCGCGATCTTCGCCGGTGAAGCAGGACTCTTCGCCACCGTTGAAGAAGAAGGTGACGTGAGCGTACTTCTCGGTTTCGGAGATGCGCAGCTGGGTCTTGCCCTGCTTGGCCAGCCACTCACCCAGGGTGTTGACCAGAGCGGTCGGCGGGTAGGCACAGGCAGTTTTGATGTCGGCCGCGTATTCGGTCAGCATCACGAAGTTCAGCTTCGGCTCGACTGCACGGGCGAAGCCGGTGAAGTCGGTGTCAACGAAGGCGCGGGTGATTTCACGGGCACGGTCGGCACGGAAGTTCATGAAAATCAGCGCATCACCATCTTCCATCGGTGCAGCTTCGCCGATGCGGGTCGCTTTGACGAACTCGTCGTTCTCGTCGCGGGCATAGGCGGCAGCCAGCGCTTCGGTGGCGCTCTCGGCGGTGAACTCGCCCTTGCCCTGGGTCATCAGGTCATAGGCTTGCTGCACGCGATCCCAGCGGTTGTCACGGTCCATGGCGAAGTAACGACCGATCATGGAAGCGAAACGACCCTTGCCCAGCTTGGCGAACAGGGCATCGAACAGCTCGATGGAGGACTGGGCGGAGCGCGGCGGAACGTCGCGGCCATCCAGGAAGGCGTGCAGGTAGATCTTCTCGGCGCCACGCTTGGCAGCCATTTCGATCATGCCCATGATGTGCTCTTCGTGGCTGTGTACGCCACCCGGGGACATCAGGCCCATGATGTGAACGGCTTTGCCGTTGGTCACGGCAGCGTCAACAGCCTTGGCCAGCTCGACGTTCTGGAAGAATTCGCCGTCCTGGATGTCTTTGGAGATGCGGGTCAGCTCCTGATAGACGATGCGACCGGCACCGATGTTGACGTGGCCCACTTCGGAGTTGCCCATCTGGCCATCCGGCAGACCGACGTCCAGACCGGAGCCGGAGATCAGGGTGCTGGTGTAGTCACGGGCCAGACGATCGAGGTTGGGAGTCTTGGCGGCGGCGACGGCGTTGTGCTCTTGCTTGGTGCTGTAGCCCCAACCGTCCATGATGACCAGAACCAAAGGTTTCTTAGCTGTTGACATAAGACTATGTCCTCTCGGATTGGAAAAAATGCGGGAAATGAAACTAGCGTAATATTACTACATCTGCCGAAATAGTCACCTGATAGCCAAGGGGCGCTCCCGCGGCCCCGCAAGCCACGCCCTTCCTGCCATGCTCGCTGCCCAATGATGATGGGAGCCTGCTCGCGCTTTGCCGCCAAGATGGCTGATCTTATCAATACCCCCATGTATACTCGGGCCCTTGTCTTGGTCCCTGGATAGTAGAAGATGCAAGAGTATTTGGATTTTGCGGCCCGTAACCCGCTGCTGACCGCAGCCTGGTTGGGTCTGGCTGGCACCCTGGTTTACACCACTGTGCGTGCCCGTTTGTCCCCGGTAAAAACCGTCAACAACCACACCGCGACCCTGCTGATCAACCGCGAGAATGCCACCGTGGTGGATATTCGCAGTCAGGAAGAGTATGCCAAGGGCCATCTGGCCGGTGCCCAGCACCTGCCGCTGACCCAGATCCAGAGCAATAATCTGGGCCCGGTTGAAAAGCATAAAGATGCCCCCATCATAGTGGTGTGCGAGTCGGGAATGACTGCGGGCGGCGCGGGCCGTCAGCTGAGCAAAGCTGGCTTCAAGCAGGTTTATGTGCTCGGCGGTGGCATGGCCCAATGGCGTGCAGAAAATCTGCCGGTAACCAAGAAACGCTGATTTAAGCAGGGCCTGAGCCCACTTATCCATATAACAAGGAATCAAACGAAATGGCTGACGAGATCAACAACCAGGAAGTACAACCGGAATTCCACATCCAGCGTGTTTACACCAAGGATGTCTCTTTCGAAGCGCCGAACACCCCGCACATCTTCCAGAAAGAGTGGCAGCCGGACGTCAAGCTGGATATGGATACCAAGACCAACATCCTGGCTGAGAGCGTGTACGAGGTTGTCCTGACCCTGACCGTGACTTGCAAACTGGAAACCGAAACTGCCTTCCTGTGCGAAGTACAGCAAGCTGGTATCTTCACCATCGGTAACCTGCCGGAGCCGCAACTGGCTCACTGCCTGGCTGCCTTCTGCCCGAACATCCTGTTCCCGTATGCCCGCGAAGCCGTGGCCAACATGGTGAGCAAGGGTTCCTTCCCGCAGCTGAACCTGGCACCGGTCAACTTCGATGCCCTGTTTGCCCAGCACATGGCGCAAGCACAGGCCCAGCAGGCGACTGCGGAAGCCTGATAATGGCTGACCAGATCGCTATCTCGGTCTTGGGGGCGGGGTCTTATGGCTCCGCCCTTGCCATTTCTCTGGCGCGCAACGGTCATCCGACCCTGCTGTGGGGTCACGACCCTGTTCATGTCGCCGAGCTGGAACAAGACCGCTGCAACAAGGCATTTTTGCCTGATGTCCCTTTTCCCGCCGATCTGCAGCTGACTGCGGATCTGCAACGTGCGGTACAAGCTGCCCCCGTGCTGCTGCTGGTCGTGCCGAGCCATGTATTTGGCGATGTGCTGACCCGGATCAAACCCTTCCTGCGCCCCGATACCCGTATCGCCTGGGCCACCAAGGGTCTGGAGCCGGACAGTGGCCGTCTGCTGCAGGACGTGGCCCGTGAAGTGCTGGGTGACGAGATACCACTGGCGGTGATCTCTGGTCCCACCTTCGCCAAGGAGCTGGCTGCCGGTTTGCCGACCGCCATCTCGGTCGCTTCGACCCACGACGAGTTCGCCGACGATCTCTCCCATCTGCTGCACTGTGGCCGCTCCTTCCGGGTCTATACCAATCCGGACTTCGTCGGTCTGCAGCTGGGTGGGGCGGTGAAGAACGTCATCGCCATCGGTGCCGGTCTCTCCGACGGGCTCGGGTTTGGCGCCAATGCCAGAACCGCGCTCATCACCCGGGGTCTGGTGGAGATGCAGCGTCTGGGTGCGGCGCTGGGTGCCGATGCCAAAACCTTTATGGGGATGGCGGGGCTCGGGGATCTGGTGCTCACCTGTACCGACAACCAGTCGCGCAACCGTCGCTTCGGGCTGGCCCTCGGGGCTGGCAAGGATGTGAACACCGCCATGACCGAGATCGGTCAGGTGGTGGAGGGGTATCGCAACACCAAAGAGGTGCATCTGCTGGCGGCCCGCTGCGGCGTCGAGATGCCCATCTGCGAGCAGATCTTCAAGGTGCTCTACGAGGGTAAGAACCCGAAAGAGGCGGCCATCGCCCTGCTGTCGCGAGACAAGAAGGACGAGTAATCTGCCGATTGCCCATGCAAAAGGCCCCGCCAGATGGCGGGGCCTTTTCTTTGCGGCAAGGGCTGCAAATCAGTAGTAGGAGTGGTCGCCGCGCTGGTGCTCGGTGGCGTCTTTCACGCCGTTGAGCTCACCCGGGAACCTCTCCAGCAGCTGCTTCTCGATCCCCTCTTTAAGGGTGTAATCGACCATGGAGCAACCGTTGCAACCACCGCCAAACTGCAGGATGGCCAGTTTGTCTTCAGTCAGCTCGACCAGGGTGACCTTGCCACCGTGACCGGCCAGCATGGGGTTTACTTCGGACATCAACACGTACTCGATACGCTCGATCAGCGGCGCGTCATCGGCCACTTTACGCATCTTGGCGTTCGGTGCTTTCAGGGTGAGCTGGGAGCCCATCTGATCGGTCACGAAGTCGATGGTGGCATCCACCAGGAAGGGGGCGCTCAGGGGATCGACCATGCAGTCGAAGCCGCTGAAGGGCAGGTGTTGATCTTCCGGGTCCACGGCATCGGGTGGGCAATACGATACGCCACACTCGGCATTCTGGGTTCCCGGATTGACCACAAACACCCGGATATTGGTGCCATCAGGCTGTTTTTCCAGCAGTTTACGGAAATGGGCCTGGGCGGCGTCGGAAATGCTGATCATCACTATCCTCATAAACCTGAGTGTACGACTAGGGTATTCATGATAACGCGGTTATTAATGCTTGGGTAGCATGCCGATGGCTACTTGCTGTGCCGCAGGGTTCGACAGATTGCCCACACTTCTACCTTTGTGATGCCGCTCTCATGGAGCAAACGGCTGAGCTGACCGGCGGTGGCGCCTGTGGTTACAACGTCATCGAGCAGGGCGACATGGCGATAGTGGTGGGGGCGGATCCGGAATGCCCCGCGCAGATTGCGCCGCCGCTGCCCGGCGCTCAGGGTTGTTTGCTGCGGTGTTGCCTTGATGCGCTGCAACAGGGTGTTGTCGCAGGGAATGCCGGTGAACTCGCCAAGGGCTTGCGCGATCTCCTCCGCCTGATTGAACCCGCGCCGCCACTGCCGCCACCAGTGCAGGGGAACCGGAATGATCGCCTCCGGCGGCTCGCAGCCATCCAGATGATCGGCCAAGAGGCGTGCCAGTAGCGGCGCCAGCAGGATCTGGCCGGAATATTTGAGCCGGGGGATCAGCATGGGGTAGGGAGCCTGGTAGTCGCCGATCACCTGCAACCGCTCCCAGGGGGGAGGTCTGCGCTGGCAGCGGCCGCAGACCGGTATGCTCTCTTCTATATAGTTAGCCAGCGGTGCGGCGCAGAGGTGGCATCTCGGCTGTGACTGGTGCAGCGCCTGCCGACACCAGCTGCAGAGCAGGGGCTCGTTGTCACAAGGCTGATGACAGAGGAGGCAACTCCCTTGCCAGTCGCCGTGGTTGCCGAGCAGCGGGCTTGCTTTAGCGAGCAGTCGCTTTAACATGCTGACCCCAAGAGCATGAACAGGGATCTTGAGTCTAGATGAGCATATCGGTAGAGCAGTTTGGCCAGGGGCCAGATCTGGTGCTGTTGCACGGGTGGGGGATGAACGGTGCGGTCTGGCATGGTGTTGCCCAACAGTTGGCGCCCCACTATCGGGTTCATCTGGTGGATTTGCCCGGCTTTGGCAACAGCCCGCTGGCAGACGAGGTGGATTACAGCCTGCCCTGGCTTGCCGAGCAGGTGGCCGCCATCTTGCCGCAGAAGTGCCATCTGCTTGGCTGGTCGCTCGGCGGTCTGGTGGCAAGCCAGTTGGCGCTGACGCATCCCGATCGGTTGCACTCCCTGATCACGGTAGCCAGCTCTCCCTGTTTCATGGCCCGCGATGAGTGGCCGGGGATCGCCCCCAAAGTGCTGACCGGTTTCAACCAGATGCTGGCAGGGGATTTTCGCCAGACCATAGAGCGCTTTCTGGCGATCCAGGCCATGGGCAGTGAACACGCCCGGGACGATATCCGTCAGTTGCGCCACTGGCTGGCCGAGCGCCCGGCGCCCCAGTTTGCCGCACTTGAGGCCGGGCTGACGCTGTTGGCCGACATTGACCTGCGCGAACCGCTGCGGGAGCTGGATTTGCCCTGGTTGCGGATCTATGGCCGACTGGATTCATTGGTACCCAAGGCGGCCATTCCCCTGCTGGATGATCTCTACCCTGCCAGCCGCAGCGTGACCCTCAACAAGGCCTCACACGCGCCTTTTATCTCCCACCCGGACGAATTCATTGAAATCGTTCGAGATTTTGTTGGCTAAAAAACAGCCGACAAGCTTCATTAATCCTCTGGTCTGGCGGATAATTAAGCTGTGACCAGAGGAGTAACATCATGCGTATTGATTCTGCTTTCAACAGCGGGGTTCAGGGATTTCAGCGAGCCGAGCAGATTGCCGACAAGGCATCCAATCAGATCGCCCGCCTCAACACCCCCAGCGGGGATCAGGTGCAAGTGACCGATGAGCTTGTCAATCTCAAGGTGGCCGAGCAGCAGGCTGGCGCTTCCGCCAAGGTAGTGCAGACCGCCAGCGAGATGATGGGAACCCTGATCGACATCCGGGTGTGAGATGAACATCAATGTCAGTCTGCCTCCCCTTATCCCGACACAGCTGCAACCCCAGGTGGAAGCGGCGAGGACGGATAATCGCCGGGCAGAACTGATCCCGCAGGCCCGTGCGGGCCAAGCCTCCGTTGCCGAATCTGAAGTCGGCTCCCAGAAAGAGAAATCCAAAGCCGCTCAGGCCTCCAGCAATCAGACCTCCCAGAACAGCCGTGAAACCGGGCAATTAGCCCCGACGACACTGCCAGATAATCGCTTTGTCGAGGCCACCGGCGAGGATGGGCAGCGCAAGCAGCAAGATCCTAAACAGCAGGAGCAGCAACAGCGGCAAGAGCAGCAGGTTCAGGATCTTGTCGAGCGTGACAAGGAGGTGCGTACTCACGAGCAGGCTCACCAGTCTGCGGGCGGAGAGTACGCCAGCTCGCCCACCTATCAGTTTACGCAAGGGCCGGATGGCAAGCGTTATGCGACGGGTGGCGAAGTCCAGATTGATACCAGTGTCGTCCCCGGTGACCCTGCCGCTACCATCGCCAAGATGCAGCAGATCCGCTCTGCCGCGCTGGCGCCTGCCGAGCCTTCTGCGCAGGATCTGGCCGTCGCGCGCAGCGCCGCCGCCAGTGAAGCCAAGGCGCGCAAAGAGCTGATGGCCGAGCAGAGCGCAAAATCGGGCGGCGTGCTGAGTGCCTATATGGACAAGCGCAACAGCGTCATCGCGGGCCACTATCGACAGGCTGTCAGCCCGGCCTCGACCCAGTCCCTCAGTCTGCATATCTGAATCACCCTCGCCAAACTTTCAGCTGCGTTGCCTGTTTTGCAACTAACCTGAAGATCAGGCCCATTCCAATTTCACAGGAGCTGTCATGCATTTCGATGAAGTCAAAGCGGAAGATTTCACCACCTTCTCCCGTGTACCGCCCCCCCACCTGCAGATGGAGCAGTTTCTGATGCAGCTCGGGGGAGGGGGAACTGAAGGAACCAGTTTCAAGAAGAAAGTGATGCTGGCGGCTGGCTGGAGCCACACCGGCGTCGTCTCTTACGGCAAGTATCCGCAAGAGGCCTGCAAGGCATTCAACCGGCTGCGGGAGGTGCTGGCCCAGCATGGAGAGCCCGAGAGCATTCTTGCTGCCCTGACGCAGTGATCCTGAGCTTCGCGTGTAAAAAAGCCCCTTGCGGGGCTTTTTGCATTCAGAGGCGTTCCGGACGGTGTCGTTACTTTTTCGCTTTGGAGAGCGCCGCCGCGAAGGCGTTGCCCATGGCACCACCCATAGGGGGGCTTTGGCGCGGCTCATTTCTTGGTTTGGTGTTGCCGGCACTGCTGTTGCGCGCTTCAGCCGGCTTGCGGGCGGGTTGCCCTGCCTTTTCGTCGAGACGCATGGTCAGACTGATCCGCTTGCGCGGGGCGTCCACTTCCAACACCTTGACCCGCACAATGTCGCCCGCCTTGACCACCTCACGGGGATCCTTGACGAAACGGTCGGTCAGGGAGGAGATGTGCACCAGACCGTCCTGATGAACACCGATATCGACGAAGGCGCCGAAGTTGGTGACGTTGGTGACCACCCCTTCCAGTACCATCTCTGGAACCAGGTCGCTGATCTGCTCCACCCCTTCCTTGAAGGTCGCGGTTTTGAACTCGGGGCGCGGGTCGCGGCCCGGCTTGTCCAGTTCGCCGATGATGTCGGTGATGGTAGGTACGCCGAATTGCTCATCGGTGTAATCGGCCGGTTTCAGGCTGCGCAGCAGGCTGCTGTTGCCGAGCAGGCTCTCCACGGTCTGCTCCAGCTTGGCGAGGATCCGCTCCACGACCGGATAAGACTCCGGGTGCACCGCCGAGCTGTCGAGGGGATTGCTGCCGCCGCGAATGCGCAGGAAGCCGGCGCACTGTTCGAAGGCTTTGGGGCCGAGTCGGCTCACTTTCAGCAACTGCTGACGGCTCTTGAAAGCGCCGTGCTCATCCCGATAGGCGACGATGTTCTGGGCCAGCGTCTGGGAGAGGCCGGAAACCCGGTTGAGCAGGGCGACCGAGGCGGTATTCACATCCACACCGACCGCGTTCACGCAATCCTCGACAACGGCATCCAGCCGGCGGGCCAGCTGGCTCTGGCCGACGTCGTGCTGATACTGACCTACCCCGATACTCTTGGGGTCGATCTTGACCAACTCGGCCAGCGGGTCTTGCAGGCGGCGGGCGATGGAGACGGCGCCACGGATCGAGACGTCGAGGTCCGGGAACTCCTGAGAGGCGAGTTCGGAGGCGGAGTAGACCGAGGCTCCTGCTTCGCTCACCACTATCTTCTGCGCCTTGGCGGCGGGGTAGCGCTCGAACAGGTCGCTCACCAGCCGGTCGGTCTCCCGCGAGGCGGTGCCGTTGCCGATGCTGATGAGCTCGACCTTGTGTTTCTGGCACAGCTCGCTCAGGGTCTTGAGGCTCTGATCAATCTGGCGTTTCGGTTCGAACGGATAGATGGTGGCGTGATCGACCAGCTTGCCGGTGGCATCCACCACGGCAACCTTGACCCCGGTGCGGATGCCCGGATCCAGCCCCATGGTGCAGCGCATGCCGGCCGGGGCCGCCATCAGCAGATCCTTGAGGTTCATGGCGAACACCTTGATCGCCTCCTCCTCTGCCGACTCGCGGATGCGACCGATCAGCTCGGTCTCCATCTGAAGCGACAACTTGATCTTCCAGGTCCAGCTCACTACCCCCTGCAGCCATTTGTCGGCCGGGCGGTTCTGCAGATTGAGCTTGAGGTGGTGGGCAATGATCCCTTCGCAGGGGCTGGCACTCTCGTCGTCACCGGTGACCAGCGCCAGATTGAGGATCCCCTCATTGCGGCCGCGCAGCATGGCCAGCACCCGGTGGGAGGGGGCCTTGTGCAGTGGTTCGTCGTGTTCGAAATAGTCCTTGAACTTGGCCCCTTCCTGCTCCTTGCCTGCCACCACGCGGGCGCGCAGGGTGGCATTTTGCCACAGGTAGTCGCGCAACTTCTCCAGCAGGTCGGCCTGCTCGGCGAAGCGCTCCATCAGGATATAGCGGGCGCCGTCGAGGGCAGCCTTGCTGTCGGCAATGCCCTGTTCGGGATTGAGGAAGGTGGCTGCAGCTTGCTCGGGATCCTGCATCGGGTCGCTGAGCAGCAGGTTGGCAAGCGGCTCCAACCCGGCTTCGATCGCCATCTGCCCCTTGGTGCGGCGCTTGGGCTTGTAGGGGAGGTAGAGGTCTTCCAGTCGGGTCTTGCTGTCGGCGCCATTCAATTCGCGCATCAGCTCGGGGGTCAGTTTGCCCTGCTCTTCGATGGAGCGAATGATCACCTGACGGCGATCTTCCAGTTCACGCAGATAGCCGAGGCGGCTCTCCAGAGTACGCAGCTGGCTATCGTCCAGACCGCCAGTCACCTCTTTACGGTAACGGGCGATAAAGGGCACGGTCGAGCCTTCATCCAGCAGGCGCACTGCGGCCTGCACCTGCTCCGGGCGAGCATTGAGCTCACCGGCAATCTGTCTCTCTATGGTTTGCATCATGATGTTGTTGAGGGCCTCTGTGGTCGAGTCCGCGCCATCAGGCGCCAAGTGTGAGCACTATATGGGGTCGTGTTGCGGGATGCCACCCTGCGCCGGGGTCTGCACCAGTCAGACTGATAAAGTCGCAGGGGAGGGCGTTTATCTTGCCATTGCACCTGTGACTCAGGATGTGCCTGTGGCAAGCAGTCCGGCTATTTGGGGTAGCTGATCTCGTTGATATACCAGCAGACGTCACCAACTGGCGTACGGACGATGGCCTCATCACCGACCTCTTTCTTGAGCAGGGCGCGGGCCATGGGGGAGTCGATGGAGATGTAATCCTTGCGCTCGAAGATCTCGTCATAGCCGACGATGCGAAAGCGCTTGGTCTCGCCCTCATCGTTTTCCACCTCGACCCAGGCGCCGAAGAAGACCTTGCCCTCCTGCGCCGGGGCATAGTCGACGATCCCCAGCTCTTCGAGACATTTGCGCAGGTAACGCACCCGCCGATCGATCTCCCGCAGCCGCTTCTTGTTGTACTGGTAGTCAGCATTTTCGCTGCGATCCCCCAGGCTGGCGGCCCATGCCACCTTCCTGGTGACCTCGGGGCGCTCCTGGCGCCAGAGGAAATCGAGCTCTTCTTTCAGCTTGTTGTAGCCTTCGCGAGTGATCAGCTTTGTCTTCATGGTGATCCGGACCTGGTCAAAGAGGGGTATTCATCGCTAACTGCTCGGGAATATTAGCTTTTGTCCTCTTGCTGTCGAGGGAAATCGTGATGGCTCGGCTGGCGCCATTCAGGGAGTGGATGGCCAGCGCAGTGACTTGATGGCCGTCACGCTCTCGGGATGGGTAATAACCGGTAACATATTTGTGCTTTGCTCCCGCTATATCCCCCCCTAGTATTGGGGGCAGCTAAAGAATGAAGAGGCAAAGCAATGAGTCAGCAGCAATACAAGGTCCTGGTCGTGGACGATGACCTGAAATTACGTTCCCTGTTGGAGCGCTATCTCACCGAGCAGGGATTCGTAGTGCGCGGCGTGGCCAATGGCGAGCAGGCCGATCGCTTGCTGACTCGTGAAAACTTCAGCCTGATGGTGCTCGACCTGATGTTGCCGGGGGAGGATGGACTCTCCATCTGCCGCCGTCTGCGGGAAGCGGGCAACCAGATCCCGGTGCTGATGCTCACCGCCAAGGGGGATGAAGTGGATCGCATCGTCGGGCTCGAGATGGGGGCTGATGACTATCTGCCCAAACCGTTCAACCCCCGCGAACTGCTGGCGCGGATCCGTGCCGTGCTGCGCCGCCATACCGTCGAGCTGCCGGGGGCACCCTCTGCTGCAGAGAAGGTGGTCAACTTCGGTGCCTTCCAGCTCAATCTGGCGACCCGCGAGCTGAGCCGGGATGGTGAGCCGATGGCGCTCACCAGCGGTGAATTTGCGGTGCTCAAGGTACTGGTCAGCCATCCGCGCGAGCCGCTCTCCCGCGACAAGCTGATGAATCTGGCCCGTGGCCGCGAATACACCGCCACCGAGCGCAGCATCGACGTGCAGGTTTCCCGCCTGCGCCGCCTGCTGGAACAGGATCCGGCCCAGCCCCGCTACCTGCAGACCGTCTGGGGTCTGGGGTATGTGTTCGTGCCAGATGGTGACGGTGCATGAAAAAGGTCGGCAGCATGTTCTCGCGCATGCTCTGGTTTCTGGCTGCCGTTCTGGTGGTCTATCAAGCAGTCTCCTACGTCACCTTCTATAACTATCTGCTGGCGCCAACCGTCAAGCAGATCAGTCACTTGCTGGCCAATCAGGTCAAGCTGATCTTTCCGGTCAACACGGAACAACTGGCGCTGAGCGAAGATGCCGAGGCGCTGGTCTATGTGACGACCGGTACCGATATCTATACCCAGAGCGAGGCGGTGCAGCATGGCTTCAACGAGGCCAAGCCATACCCCTATCTGGAGGAGAACATCAGTCGCGAACTGGGTGGCCCGGCCAAGGTGCGGGTCGAGATCCAGGATCACTACATCATCTGGATCCAGCCGCCGCAGGCCAGCAAAATCTGGGTGCGGATCCCGCTGACCGAGATCGAAGATGACGATATCGAACCCCTCATCATCTATCTGAGCGTGCTGCTGGTGATCACCCTGTTTGCGGCCTGGCGCTTTGCCCGGCAGCTGGTGCGCCCGCTCGAGGATCTCGAGGCTGGTGCCGTTGCTGTTGCCAGGGGTCATTTCCCCGAGGCGCTGGGGGAGCTGGGATCACGGGAAGTGCGGCGACTGACCCGCACCTTCAACCACATGTCGCACTCCATCAAGAGCCTGATCGAAGAGCGTAACCTGATGATGGCGGGGGTTTCCCACGATCTACGCACCCCGCTGACCCGCATCCGGCTGGCGACCGAGATGATGTCCTCCGGTGACGAGTACCTCAAGGAGAGCATCAATGCCGACATCGATGAGTCCAATGCCATCATCGATCAGTTCATCGATTACATCCGCCCGGATGAGGGCCAAGATCTGGAGCCGATCGACCTGACCCAGCTGGTGCACGATACCTTGCTGATCTACTCGGAGCAGGGGCTGGAAGTTGATCTGGCGCTGCCGCAAGAGGCGGTGCGGGTGGCCTGCAATCCGGTCAGTATCCGGCGGGTGTTGAACAACCTCTCAAGCAACTCGCAGCGTTATGGGGCGAGCCGCTTGTATGCCGAGTTGAAGGACGATGGACACTGGGTGCGCCTGCGCCTTTCCGATGATGGTCCCGGCATTCCGGAGCAGGACTACTCCCGGGTGCTCAAGCCGTTTACTCAGGGTAATGTGGCGCGGACCGTCGGCGGTAGTGGCTTGGGGTTGGCTATCGTGGCCAAGATCGTCGCCCAGCACCATGGCACTATCCGGTTGGGAAGTTCGGATCTCGGCGGCCTGCTGGTCGAGATGCGGCTGCCGAAACATCAGCCACAGGAGTGGATGGATTGAGAGAAGGGCGTATCCGTGGATACGCCCTTCTGCATGGTCAGTTCTTGGTTTCGACTGATGCACGATAGCGTTTGCCGTACTTGAGCTGCTGGATCAGCAGGGCGGCAACGATGAGCGCCAACCCGATTGGGGTGGCCGGATGGATGGCTTCGCCGATCAACAGGTTGAGCAGCACCAGTGAGGCAAACGGCGAGATAAAGATGAGGTTGCTGATGGGGGCCGTGTTGGTGGCATGGCGCAGCGCCATCAGCCAGAGCACGAAACCGAAGCCCATTTCGAACAGTCCCACATAGATGGCTCCAGCCCATCCCTGCCAGGCGGTCATGGCAAAATCGGAGAGCAACCAGGTTGCAACGACGATAAAAGGCAGGCTGATCATAAAGCCGAGCAACAGGCTGACGATGGGATCGCCCTGATTGCGGGTGTTGAGGATCCAGTAGCTGGCCCAGATGAGGGTCGAGACCAGCGCCAGCGTCACGCCGAGGGGGCTGTCGAACTGAAGGCCGAATACATCCCCTCTGGTGGCGATCACCAGTGCGCCAAAATACCCCAGCACGATAGCGACGCCATCGCGCCGACGCAGCTTCTGGCCGAGGAAGGGGACGGCCAGCAGACTGAGGGTAATGGCCCAGGTGTAGTTGAGGGTCTGTGCCTGCTGGGCAGGCAGCAGGTCATAGGCCTTGAACAGCAACAGGTAATAGAGAAAGGGGTTCAGCACGCCCAGAGTCAGGTAGTAGAAAGGGCGGGCCTTGATGTAGCTCCCCAGCAGCGGCAGTTTGCCCTGTTTGGCGACGACGGCTGTCAGCGTGAGAGTCGAGGTGAAGGCAGCCACAAGCAACAGTTGCACAGGTTCGAAATAGGCGAGGGAGATCTTGAAGGCTGTGGCGACCGTCGACCAGAGGGCAACGGCGCAAAGGCCATACTGATAGGCTTTCTTTTGATCTTTGAGCATGGGATGTCGTTCCACTGACAGAGGCAAGCGCACAGTCTACCAGTCTGCTTGTAACATTGTCGTTACCTTGGTGTCGGCAGCAGAGTGTGTTGCCGCAGGCGAGATCCATCTGTCACATAAAACTGCGCATAATCTGTTCGCTCTCCCTTGCGCAAATTTGAAAAATCCGTATAATCCCCTCCGCTTACCCATGAGGTAAGCCAGACGATATGTCTGCTGCTGAGTTTCCTGTCTACAGGAGCCAGCCATACAGTCCTCCCGATATGGGGGGAAACGTGAAAAATCACACCTCTGGCGGGAGAAATCTCGGTCGGGCGGTGTTGATTTATGTTCTTTTATCTATTGGAGCTCTGTCAATGCAGAACCAAAGAATCCGTATCCGCCTGAAGGCTTTTGATCATCGCCTGATTGATCAATCCACTGCGGAAATCGTTGAAACTGCTAAGCGCACTGGCGCGCAGGTTCGCGGTCCTATTCCGCTGCCGACTCGCAAAGAGCGCTTCACCGTCCTGATCTCCCCGCACGTCAACAAAGATGCGCGTGATCAGTACGAGATCCGCACTCACAAGCGTCTGGTAGACATCGTTGAGCCGACTGACAAGACCGTAGACGCCCTGATGCGTCTGGATCTGGCAGCTGGTGTAGACGTCCAGATCAGCCTGGGTTAATTACGGAAAGAGGTTGATAACAATGACAATCGGTCTTGTAGGTCGCAAAGTGGGTATGACTCGCATCTTCACTGAAGATGGCGTTTCTATCCCGGTGACTGTTATCGAAGTTGAAGCTAACCGTGTAACTCAGGTCAAATCTGTAGAAACCGACGGCTACAACGCTATTCAGGTTACCACTGGCGCCAAGAAAGCCAGCCGTGTGACCAAGCCGGAAGCTGGCCACTTCGCCAAAGCTGGTGTAGAAGCCGGTCGCGGTCTGTGGGAATTCCGCCTGAACAACGGTGAAACTTTCACTGTTGGTAGCGAGCTGAAAGTAGATCTTCTCGCTGACGTTAAGCTGGTAGACGTTACCGGCACATCCAAAGGTAAGGGCTTTGCTGGTACTGTTAAGCGCCACAACTTCCGCACCCAGGATATGACCCACGGTAACTCCTTGTCTCACCGCGTTCCGGGTTCTATCGGTCAGAACCAGACTCCGGGTCGTGTATTCAAGGGCAAAAAGATGGCTGGTCACATGGGTGCTGAGCGTGTAACGACTCAGAACCTGGAACTGGTTCGTGTTGACGCTGAACGCAACCTGCTGCTCATCAAAGGTGCAGTACCGGGTGCAACCAACGGCAACGTGATCGTCAAACCTGCCGTCAAAGCGTAACGTCTGAGGAGATAGTAATGGAATTGGTAATGAAAGACGCCAAGAGCGCTCTTGAAGTTTCCGAGACTACCTTCGGGCGCGAATTCAACGAAGCTCTGGTTCACCAGGTCGTCGTTGCATATGCCGCTGGTGCCCGTCAGGGTACTCGTGCGCAGCTGACTCGCTCTGAAGTGTCTGGTGGCGGCAAAAAGCCGTGGCGTCAGAAGGGTACTGGTCGTGCCCGTGCTGGCTCCATCCGTTCGCCCATCTGGCGTTCCGGTGGTGTGACTTTTGCTGCTAAGCCGCAAGATCACAGCCAGAAAGTAAACAAGAAGATGTACCGCGGCGCTATCCGTAGCATTCTGTCCGAGCTGGTACGTCAAGAGCGCCTGATCGTTGTTGAGAAGTTCGGCATCGAAGCTCCGAAGACCAAAGAACTGATCGCCAAGCTGAAAGAAATGGAACTGACTGACGTTCTGATCGTGACTGCTGAAGTCGATGAGAACCTGTTCCTGGCTGCTCGCAACCTGTACAAAGTTGACGTGCGTGACGTTGCCGGTATCGACCCGGTCAGCCTGATCGCTTTCGACAAGGTTCTGATGACTGCTGACGCAGTTAAGCAAATCGAGGAGATGCTGGCATGATCCGTGAAGAGCGTCTGCTGAAAGTTCTGAAGGCTCCGCACATCTCTGAAAAGAGCACCATGGTTGCAGAAAAGCAGAACACTATCGTGTTCAAAGTTGCTGTTGATGCTACCAAGGCGGAAGTCAAAGCTGCAGTTGCGAAACTGTTCGAGGTCGAAGTTGAGACCGTCCGTACCCTGAACATGAAGGGTAAGACCAAGCGCGCAGGTGCACGCGTAGGCCGTCGTTCCGATTGGAAAAAGGCTTATGTGACCCTGAAAGCTGGTCAGGACATCGACTTCATGGGCGCAGCCGAGTAAGAGGAGTTCTCAAAAATGGCAATCGTTAAGTGCAAGCCTACTTCTCCGGGCCGCCGCCACGTCGTCAAGATCGTCAATCAAGAGCTGTACAAGGGCAAGCCCTTCGCCGCTCTGCTGGACAGCAAAAGCAAGTCCGGTGGTCGTAACAACAACGGCCGTATCACTACCCGTCATATCGGTGGTGGTCACAAGCAGCACTACCGTATCGTCGACTTCAAGCGCGACAAAGACGGTATCCCGGCTAAAGTAGAGCGCCTGGAATACGATCCGAACCGTACCGCTAACATCGCTCTGGTGTTGTATGCAGACGGTGAGCGTCGTTACATCCTGGCTCCGAAAGGCCTGAAAGCTGGTGACGCGATCGCTTCTGGTGCTGATGCAGCCATCAAGGTAGGTAACGCCCTGCCGATGCGCAACATCCCGGTTGGTTCTACCGTTCACGCTGTAGAGATGAAGCCTGGTAAAGGTGCCCAGCTGGCTCGTTCCGCTGGTACTTTCATCCAGATCCTGGCTCGTGAAGGTAACTATGTAACTCTGCGTCTGCGTTCCGGCGAAGTACGTAAAGTTCTGGCCGAGTGCCGCGCTACCATCGGTGAAGTCGGTAACTCCGAGCACATGTTGCGTCAACTGGGTAAAGCCGGTGCAAACCGCTGGCGTGGTATTCGTCCGACCGTTCGCGGTATGGCGATGAACCCGGTTGACCACCCGCACGGTGGTGGTGAGGGTCGTAACAAGGGCATGCAGCCTGTGTCCCCATGGGGCCAGAAGGCTAAAGGCTTCAAGACCCGTAAGAACAAGCGTACCGACAAGTACATCGTACGTCGTCGTAACAAGTAATTGTTAACATAGAGGAATCACCATGCCACGTTCTCTCAAGAAGGGTCCATTTATTGACCTGCACTTGCTGAAGAAGGTAGAGAAAGCGGTGGAAAGCGGGGATAAAAAGCCGGTTAAAACCTGGTCCCGTCGTTCAATGATCATCCCGAACATGATCGGTTTGACCATCGCTGTCCATAATGGTCGTCAGCACGTTCCGGTTTTCGTTACCGAAGAAATGATCGGTCACAAACTGGGTGAATTCGCACCGACTCGTACTTATCGCGGCCATGCTGCTGATAAGAAGGCTAAGAAGCGCTAAGGGATAAATGATGGAAGCTATCGCTAAACACCGTTATGCCCGTACTTCTGCCCAGAAAGCTCGTCTGGTAGCCGATCAAGTACGTGGTCTGTCCGTAGACAAGGCTCTGAATATCCTGACCTTCAGCCCGAAAAAGGCTGCAGTGCTGGTTAAGAAAGTGCTGGAATCTGCCATTGCAAACGCTGAGCACAACGAAGGCGCCGATATCGACGCGCTGCGTGTTGCTACTATCATGGTCGACGAAGGTCCCTCCATGAAGCGCATCCGTCCGCGTGCCAAAGGTCGTGCGGATCGTATCCTCAAGCGTACCGCTCACATCACTGTAGTGGTATCCGACGCTAAGGCTGGGAGATAAGCAATGGGTCAGAAAGTACATCCTAATGGCATTCGCCTGGGTATTACCAAGCCTTGGAATTCTACCTGGTTCGCGAACACCAAAGACTTCGCTGACAACCTGTACAGCGATTTTCAAGTACGCCAGTTCCTGACCAAGGAACTGAAAAACGCGTCCTTGTCCAAGATCACCATTGAGCGTCCGGCCAAGAGCATCCGTGTGACCATTCACACCGCTCGTCCGGGTGTTGTCATCGGTAAGAAAGGCGAAGACGTTGAGAAGCTGCGCAAAGCTGTAGCCACTATTGCTGGCGTGCCTGCTCAGATCAACATTTCCGAAGTCCGCAAGCCGGAGCTGGATGGCAAACTCGTTGCCGACAGCATCACTTCCCAGCTGGAGCGTCGTGTAATGTTCCGTCGTGCTATGAAGCGCGCCGTACAGAACGCAATGCGCCTGGGTGCCAAGGGCATCAAAGTGGAAGTTTCCGGTCGTCTGGGCGGCGCTGAAATCGCGCGTACCGAATGGTACCGTGAAGGTCGTGTGCCGTTGCACACCCTGCGTGCCGACATCGACTACGCAACTTCTGAAGCCCACACCACTTACGGTGTGATCGGCGTTAAAGTTTGGATCTTCAAGGGCGAAGTTCTGGGCGGTCTGGCTGCTGTTAACGCTGCCGCTGCTCAAGAGCAAGCTCCTGCAAAGCCCAAGCGTGACAACAAGCGCCGCGCTGCTAAGTAAGGAGATTCGGTAAATGTTGCAACCTAAGCGTACTAAATTCCGCAAGACCCACAAGGGTCGTAACCGCGGTCTGGCCACCTCTGGTAACGAAGTATCCTTCGGTACCTTTGGCCTGAAGGCGACATCCCGTGGTCAACTGACTGCTCGTCAAATCGAAGCAGCCCGTCGTGCCATGACCCGTCACGTTAAGCGTCAAGGTAAGATCTGGATCCGTGTGTTCCCGGACAAGCCCATCACCGAAAAGCCCCTCGAAGTTCGTATGGGTAAAGGTAAGGGTAACGTGGAATACTGGGTTTGCCCGATCCAGCCTGGCAAGGTTCTGTACGAGATGGACGGTGTACCTGAGGCTCTGGCGCGTGAAGCGTTTGCCCTGGCCGCAGCTAAGCTGTCTGTTCAGACCACTTTCGTAATTAAGACGGTGATGTGATGAAAGCCCAAGATCTGCGTCAAAAGAGCGTCGAAGAACTGAACCAGGAGCTGCTGGGCCTGCTGCGTGAGCAATTCAACATGCGCATGCAAGCGTCCACCGGCCAGCTGGCTCAGACTCACACTCTGAAACAAGTGCGTCGTGACGTCGCACGTATCAAGACTGTACTGACTGAGAAGGCAGGTGCGTAATGACTGACAAGATCCGTACTCTGCAAGGTCGTGTAATCAGCGACAAGATGGACAAGTCCATCACTGTTGCTATCGAGCGCAAGGTAAAGCACCCGATCTACGGTAAGATCATCAAGCGCACTACCAAGCTGCACGTGCATGACGAAAACAACGAGTGCAAAGCTGGTGACCTCGTGGAAATCCGCGAATGCCGCCCGCTGTCCAAGACCAAGTCCTGGACCCTGGTTGCCGTTGTAGAAAAGGCCTAATCGGTACTTTGTAGTCCAAGCGGCCCCTTTCAGGGGCCGTTTGTTTTTTAGGCTACCTTTTCTGAAAATCCTGTGTTATAGTTTCGCGCCTTTTGAAGGCAGCCAGATCCCATTAGGGATAAGAAGTAAACAAAGCGGAGCACTAAGATGATCCAGATGCAAAGTATGCTGGGTGTTGCCGACAACTCCGGCGCTCGCAGTGTAATGTGTATTAAGGTTCTGGGTGGCTCGCACCGCCGTTACGCCGGCATCGGCGACATCATCAAGGTTTCCATCAAGGAAGCCATTCCTCGCGGTAAAGTGAAGAAAGGTGATGTGTATAACGCGGTGGTCGTACGCACCCGTAAAGGCGTTCGTCGTCCGGACGGCTCTGTCATCCGTTTCGACAACAATGCGGCTGTGTTGCTTAACAACAACCAACAGCCAATCGGTACTCGTATTTTTGGCCCGGTGACCCGTGAACTGCGTAATGAGAAGTTCATGAAGATTGTGTCCCTGGCACCCGAAGTACTGTAAGGAGTCGAACGATGGCAGCTAAAATCCGTCGCGAAGACGAAGTGATTGTTCTTACCGGCAAAGACAAGGGCAAGCGTGGCAAAGTCACTCAAGTCCTGATTGCAAAAGGTAAGGTAATCGTGGAAGGCATCAACCAGGTGAAGAAACACCAGAAGCCGGTACCCGCACTGGGTCAGGCTGGCGGTATCGTCACCAAAGAAGCCCCCATCGATGTATCAAACGTAGCGCTGTTCAACTCTGCCACTGGCAAAGCTGACCGCGTTGGTTTCCGGATTGAAGACGGCAAAAAAGTCCGTTTCTTCAAATCCACCGGCGAACTTGTGAAGTAATTGGAGTTTAACGATGGCGAAACTGCATGATTACTACAAATCCGATGTAGTAAATGAACTGTCCAAGCAGTTCGGTTACAAGACTATCATGCAAGTCCCTCGGATCGAGAAAATCACCCTGAACATGGGTGTTGGTGAAGCGATCTCTGACAAGAAATTGCTGGAAAATGCTGCTGCCGATATGGCTGCCATTTCCGGTCAGAAGCCGCTGATCACCAAAGCTCGCAAATCTGTTGCGGGCTTCAAGATTCGTGAAGGCTACCCGATAGGTTGTAAAGTAACCCTGCGTGGCGAGCGTATGTGGGAGTTCCTGGAACGGCTGATCTGCATCTCCGTACCGCGTATCCGTGACTTCCGTGGCCTGAACGCTAAAGCG
Source organism: Aeromonas sp. R2-2 (assembly GCF_040908355.1). Classification (NCBI taxonomy): domain Bacteria; kingdom Pseudomonadati; phylum Pseudomonadota; class Gammaproteobacteria; order Aeromonadales; family Aeromonadaceae; genus Aeromonas; species Aeromonas sp. R2-2. Next base: position 148,841 of record NZ_JBFODQ010000075.1, read on the forward strand.
TTCGACGGTCGTGGTAACTACTCCATGGGCGTGCGTGAGCAGATCATCTTCCCGGAAATCGACTATGACAAAGTCGATCGCGTCCGTGGTCTGGATATCACCATCACCACTTCCGCGAATACCGATGAAGAAGGCCGTGCTCTGCTGGCTGCCTTTAACTTCCCATTCCGCAAGTAAGGTTAGGGTTATGGCTAAAACATCCATGAAAGCGCGCGAAGCAAAGCGTGCCAAGCTGGTAGCCAAGTACGCGACCAAGCGTGCCGAGCTGAAAGCTATCATCGTTGACATGAACGCTTCTGAAGAAGCGCGTTGGGATGCTGTACTGCAACTGCAACAGCTGCCCCGTGATTCCAGTCCGTCCCGCCAGCGTAACCGTTGCAATATTACTGGTCGTCCGCACGGTTTCCTGCGCAAGTTTGGCCTGTCTCGCATCAAGGTGCGTGAGCATGCCATGAAGGGCGAAATTCCGGGCCTGAAGAAGGCTTCTTGGTAACGAATCTCGGGAGTTAGACTTATGAGCATGCAAGATCCGATCGCGGATATGCTGACCCGCATCCGTAACGGTCAGGCGGCGAGCAAAGTTGCGGTTTCCATGCCTTCTTCCAAGCTGAAAGTGGCTATCGCCAAAGTGCTGAAAGAAGAAGGTTACATCGCTGGCTACTCCGTAGCTGGTGACGTGAAGCCGGAACTGGAAATTGAACTGAAATATTTCCAGGGCAAGCCAGTTGTAGAACTGATCCAACGCGTAAGCCGTCCAGGCCTGCGTATTTACAAGCGCACTACTGATCTGCCGAAAGTTATGGGCGGTCTCGGTGTTGCTATCGTGTCCACGTCTAAAGGTGTGATGACTGACCGTGCTGCTCGCAAAGCAAGCATGGGCGGTGAGATCATCTGCTACGTCGCTTAATAGGAGGTAGGAAATGTCTCGTGTTGCTAAGGCACCCGTCACTATTCCTGCTGGCGTAGAGGTGACTCTGAACGGCCAGGAACTGACCATCAAAGGTGGTAAAGGTTCTCTGGTTCGCTCTATTCACGCCGGTGTAGAAGTGACCAAAGAAGACAATGTACTGAAGTTCGCCCCGCGCGGCAGCATCGCTGGTGCTGACGCTCAGGCCGGTACTGCCCGTGCATTGGTCAACAACATGGTAATCGGTGTTACCCAAGGCTTCGAGCGCAAGCTGCAGCTGGTTGGTGTAGGTTATAAAGCCTCCATCAAGGGCAATGCTGTTGCGCTGGCTCTGGGCTTCTCTCACCCGGTAGAGCATGCGCTGCCGGCTGGTGTGACCGCTGAGTGCCCGACTGCTACAGAAATCGTTCTGCGTGGCGTCGACAAGCAGCTGGTTGGCCAAGTCGCCGCCGATATCCGTGCTTACCGCGCTCCGGAGCCCTACAAGGGCAAGGGTGTACGCTATGCCAACGAGCAAGTGCGTACTAAAGAAGCTAAGAAGAAGTAAGGTAACACTATGGACAAGAAAGCAGCTCGTCTCCGTCGTGCTACTCGTGCTCGGAAAAAGATGCAGGAACTGGGAGCTACCCGTCTGGTTGTTCACCGTACCCCGCGTCATATCTATGCGCAGGTTATTGCAGCCAACGGTTCCGAAGTTCTGGCCTCTGCTTCCACAGTAGAGAAAGCCATCAGTGAAGCTCTGAAATACACCGGTAACGCAGATGCTGCTACCGCTGTAGGTAAGGCTATCGCTGAGCGTGCTATTGCCAAAGGCGTTCAGAACGTATCTTTCGATCGTTCCGGTTTCAAGTATCACGGTCGCATCGCTGCCCTGGCAGCTGCCGCACGTGACGCTGGTCTTCAGTTCTAAGCTAGGAGTCGAAGATGGCTAAAGTCGAATCTCAAGCCGGCGAACTGCAAGAAAAGCTCATTGCAGTAAACCGTGTTTCGAAAACTGTTAAAGGTGGTCGTATCATGTCCTTCACCGCGTTGACCGTGGTGGGTGATGGTAACGGCCGTGTAGGTTACGGTTACGGTAAAGCCCGTGAAGTTCCGGCTGCTATTCAAAAAGCAATGGAACAGGCTAAGCGTAACCTGAACAAGGTTGAGCTGAACAACGGCACTCTGCACCACCCGGTGCGTGGTGTTCACTCTGGCTCCACCGTGTTCATGAAGCCGGCCTCCCAAGGTACTGGTATCATTGCAGGTGGCGCTATGCGTGCTGTTCTGGAAGTTGCCGGTATCCACAACGTGCTGGCCAAGACCTACGGTTCCACCAACCCAATCAACGTTGTTCGCGCTACTGTAGACGCTCTGGTTCACGGTCAATCACCGGAACAGATCGCTGCCAAGCGTGGTCTGCGCGTTGAAGAAATTCTGGGGTAATGCGACATGGCTAACACTGTAAAAGTAACTCAAACTCGCAGCTCTATCGGCCGTCTGCCAAAGCACAAGGCGACTCTGCGTGGTCTGGGTCTGCGTCGCATTGGTCACACCGTTGAGCTGGAAGATACTCCTTGCGTACGCGGCATGATCAACCAGGTTTATTACATGGTTAAGGTGGAGGGCTAAGCATGCGTCTGAACACTCTGTCTCCGGCCGCTGGTTCCAAGCCTGAAAAACAACGTCGTGGTCGTGGTATCGGCTCCGGCTTGGGCAAGACTGGTGGTCGTGGTGTTAAAGGCCAAACCTCTCGTTCCGGTGGCGGTAAAGTCCGCAACGGTTTCGAAGGCGGCCAGATGCCTTTGAAAATCCGTCTGCCGAAGTTCGGTTTCTTCTCTCGCAAATCTTTGGTTTCTGCCGAAGTGCGTCTGAACGAAATCGCCCTGGTAGAAGGTGATGTGGTCGACCTGAGCACTCTGAAGCAAGCCGGTGTTGTTACTAAGAACATCGTGTTCGCTAAAGTTGTTCTGTCAGGCAACATTGACCGTGCTGTGACTGTTCGTGGTCTGTCCGTCACCAAAGGTGCACGCGCAGCCATCGAGGCCGCTGGCGGTAAAATCGAGGAATAATCAGTACAATGGCTAAGAAACCAGGATTGGATGTTAAAGCACAGGGTGGTCTGAGTGAACTGAAGAGCCGTCTGCTCTTCGTTCTCGGGGCGATTATCGTTTTCCGTGCAGGCTCTTATGTGCCGATTCCTGGTATTGACGCCGCCGTACTGGCCGAGTTGTTCCAGCAACAGAAGGGCACCATCATTGAGATGTTCAACATGTTCAGTGGTGGTGCACTCTCGCGTGCTTCTATTCTTGCGTTGGGGATCATGCCGTACATTTCGGCGTCGATCATTATCCAGCTGCTGACAGTGGTTCACCCCGCTCTTGCTGAACTCAAGAAAGAAGGTGAATCCGGCCGTCGCAAGATTAGCCAATATACCCGTTGGGGCACGCTGGTTTTGGGAACTTTCCAGGCCATTGGTATTGCAACCGGTCTGCCGAATATGATGCATGGACTCGTGACTAATCCGGGTCTGGGCTTCTATTTCACAGCGGTTGTGAGTCTGGTCACCGGTACCATGTTTTTGATGTGGTTGGGTGAGCAGATTACCGAGCGTGGGATTGGTAATGGTATCTCGTTGATTATTTTCACAGGTATCGTTGCTGGTCTGCCGCATGCCATTGGCGCTACGGCCGAACAGGCACGTCAAGGGGAATTGCACATCCTGCTGTTGTTGTTGCTGGGCTTGATTGTTTTCGCAGTGACTTACTTTGTGGTGTTCGTGGAGCGTGGTCAGCGTCGTATCGTCGTTAACTATGCCAAGCGTCAACAAGGCCGCCAGGTATTTGCCGCGCAAAGCACACACCTGCCGTTGAAAGTGAATATGGCTGGTGTGATTCCTGCGATTTTCGCATCCAGTATCATCCTTTTCCCGGGGACCATTACCTCTTGGTTTGGTCAGGGCGAGGGTAAAGTAGCTGATATCCTGCAACAGGTCTCTATGGTCCTGCAGCCGGGTCAACCGCTTTACGAGATGCTGTATGCAGCAGCCATTATCTTCTTCTGCTTCTTCTATACCGCGCTGGTGTTCAACCCCCGCGAGACAGCAGATAATCTGAAGAAGAGTGGAGCCTTTATCCCGGGGATTCGCCCGGGCGAGCAGACAGCACGTTACATCGATAAGGTTATGACTCGCCTGACATTGGCAGGTGCGCTCTATATAACCTTTATCTGTCTGGTACCCCAGTTCTTGATGACTGCCTGGAACGTACAGTTCTACTTCGGTGGCACTTCGCTGCTGATTATCGTGGTTGTTATCATGGACTTCATGGCTCAGGTACAAACCCATATGATGTCTCATCAATATGGCGACGTCCTGAGGAAGGCCAACCTGAAGGGCTACGGCCGCTAAAGGTCGGCGTAGTTACGGAGTTAAGCAATGAAAGTTCGTGCTTCCGTTAAGGCAATCTGCCGTAACTGCAAAATCATCAAGCGTCACGGTGTGGTGCGTGTGATTTGCAGCGAGCCAAAGCATAAACAGCGCCAAGGCTAATTTTTTACGGTTAGTACTTGCAACAAATAGTTGTGCTGGCTAATATAGCCAGCCAACTTTTGTTGTGTATTGGTTGACCGCCACGTATCCGCTCACGGGCTTTGTGGTGGTCGTAATCTACTATATGTAGGAGTGAATAGTGGCCCGTATCGCTGGCATTAACATTCCTGACCATAAGCATGCAGTCATCGCTTTGACTGCGATTTATGGCGTCGGTCGTACCCGCTCCAAGGCCATCTGTGCCGCAGCCGGTATCGCTGAGAATGTGAAAATTAAAGACCTGGACGAAGCTCAGATCGAGAGTCTGCGTGAACAAGTAGGTAAATTCACCGTTGAAGGTGACCTGCGTCGTCAGATTTCCATGAACATCAAGCGATTGATGGATCTGGGTTGCTACCGTGGTTTGCGTCACCGTCGTAGCCTGCCTGTTCGTGGTCAACGTACCAAGACCAACGCTCGTACCCGTAAGGGTCCGCGCAAGGCTATCAAGAAGTAACGGGAAGGTAGAAAATGGCTAAAACTCCGACTCGTGCTCGCAAGCGCGTTAAAAAGCAAGTGAGCGACGGTATTGCGCACGTTCATGCATCTTTCAACAACACAATCGTGACCATTACTGACCGTCAGGGCAATGCTCTGTCTTGGGCTACTTCTGGTGGTTCCGGTTTCCGTGGTTCTCGTAAGTCCACCCCGTTCGCTGCTCAGGTAGCTGCAGAGCGCGCTGGTGAGATGGCCAAAGAATATGGCGTCAAGAACCTGGAAGTCATGGTCAAAGGTCCGGGTCCCGGTCGTGAGTCTTCCATCCGCGCCCTGAACGCGGCTGGTTTCCGCATCACTAACATTACTGATGTGACTCCGATCCCGCACAACGGTTGTCGTCCTCCCAAGAAGCGCCGCGTATAACGCTGTAGCTACTTGGTCTAGGATTGTTGGAGAAAGAAGATGGCAAGATATATCGGTCCTAAGCTTAAGCTTAGCCGTCGTGAGGGCACCGACCTCTTCCTGAAGTCAGGTGTTCGTGCGATTGATTCTAAGTGCAAGATTGACACCGCCCCTGGTCAGCACGGTGCGCGTAAAGCGCGTCTGTCCGACTACGGTGTTCAGCTGCGCGAGAAACAAAAAGTTCGTCGTATCTACGGCGTATTGGAAAAACAGTTCCGCAACTACTACCGCGACGCTGCCCGTCAAAAGGGTAACACCGGTGAAAACCTGTTGCAGCTGCTGGAAGGTCGTTTGGACAACGTTGTTTACCGTATGGGCTTCGGCGCTACCCGTGCTGAATCTCGTCAGCTGGTGAGCCACAAGGCCATCATGGTAAACGGTCGCGTTGTGAACATTCCTTCTTTCCAGGTTTCCCCTGAGGACGTGATCTGCGTTCGTGAGAAGGCTAAGAAGCAAGCGCGTATCAAAGCTTCCCTGGAAGTTGCTGGTCAGCGTGAGAAGCCGACTTGGGTAGAGGTTGACGCCGCTAAAATGGAAGGTGCTTTCAAGCGTCTGCCAGAGCGTTCCGACCTGTCTGCCGACATTAACGAACAGCTGATCGTCGAGCTTTACTCCAAGTAAAGCTAGCTTCTAAAGAGAGGACACAATGCTGGGTTCTGTAACAGATTTTCTTAAACCGCGGCTAGTTGACATCGAGCAAGTTAGCCCGACTCATGCGAAAGTGACTCTTGAGCCACTCGAGCGTGGCTTTGGTCACACGCTGGGCAACGCCCTGCGTCGTATTTTGCTGTCATCTATGCCCGGTTGTGCAGTTACTGAAGTCGAAATTGACGGGGTACTGCATGAGTACAGCAGCAAAGAAGGTGTACAGGAAGACATTCTTGAAATCCTGCTCAACCTGAAAGGTATCGCTGTGAAGCTGGAAGGCAAGGACGAGGTAACTCTGTCCCTGACCAAGTCTGGAACAGGCCCCGTTACCGCTGGTGATATCACTCACGGTGATGAAGTCGAGATCGTAAACCCGGAGCACGTAATCTGCCATCTGACTGGTGCCAATGCTGAAATCAGCATGCGCCTGAAAGTTCAGCGCGGTCGTGGTTATGTGCCTGCTTCTGCTCGTGTTCACAACGATGACGAAGAGCGTCCTATTGGTCGCCTGCTGCTGGACTCCGCGTTCAGCCCCATCGTTCGTATTGCCTACAATGTTGAGGCAGCGCGTGTGGAACAGCGTACCGACTTGGACAAGCTGGTCATCGACATGGAGACCAATGGTACCCTGGATCCTGAAGAAGCCATCCGTCGTTCTGCCACTATCTTGGCCGAGCAACTGGAAGCCTTCGTGGATCTGCGCGATGTCAGCGTGCCCGAGAAGAAAGAAGAGAAACCCGAGTTTGATCCGATTCTGCTACGTCCTGTCGATGATTTGGAGCTGACAGTTCGTTCTGCGAACTGTCTGAAGGCAGAAGCTATCCACTATATTGGTGATCTGGTACAGCGTACCGAAGTTGAGTTGCTTAAGACTCCTAACCTCGGTAAGAAGTCCCTGACTGAGATCAAGGACGTGTTGGCCTCCCGTGGTCTGTCTCTTGGCATGCGCCTTGAGAACTGGCCGCCCGCCAGCATCGCTGACGAGTAATCCAGATTACGGGTTTCACAGATTTAGTTAGAAGGATAAGGTCATGCGCCATCGTTTGAGTGGTCGTCAACTGAACCGGAACAGCAGCCATCGTCAGGCAATGTTCCGCAACATGGCCAGCTCCCTGGTTCGTCATGAGATCATCAAGACGACTCTGCCTAAGGCAAAAGAGCTGCGTCGTGTAGTTGAACCGCTGATCACCCTTGCCAAGACTGATAGCGTTGCTAATCGTCGCCTGGCATTTGCCCGTACTCGCGATAACGCGATCGTGGCTAAGCTGTTCAATGAACTGGGCCCGCGCTACCTGGAGCGCGCCGGCGGTTATACTCGCATTCTGAAATGCGGTTTCCGTGCAGGCGACAACGCCCCTATGGCTTATATTGAGCTGGTAGACCGCCCGGCCGCTGCTGAAGCAGCTGCTGAGTGATAAAGAAAAAGCCGGGCTTGTCCCGGCTTTTCTTTTAATCCATTCTGATACTGCCTCAACTGCCTCAACTGCCTCAACTGCCTCAACTGCCTCAACTGCCTCAACTGCCTCAACTGCCTCAACTGCCTCAACTGCCTCAACTGC
>NZ_JBFODQ010000076.1:0-43856 GCF_040908355.1 Aeromonas sp. R2-2
CCGGGGGGGATCCTGCTGGTGATCATCGCCATCTCCATCTTCGGCCTGATTTTCGATCCGGCGGTGAAGTATCAGGGATTGTTCGCCCTGCCGAGCCTTTCGGACGATCAGGGCAAGTCCCTCATCTTCAGTCTGGATATCATGGGGGCTCTCTCGCCGCTGGTGCTGCCCAGCGTGCTGGCGCTGGTGATGACGGCGGTATTCGATGCCACCGGCACCATCCGGGCGGTGGCGGGGCAGGCCAACCTGCTCGATAAGGATGGTCACATCATCAACAGCGGCAAGGCACTCAGTGCCGACTCGGTCAGCAGCATCTTCTCCAGTCTGGTGGGGGCGGCCCCCGCTGCCGTTTATATCGAATCGGCGGCGGGCACGGCAGCGGGGGGCAAAACCGGCCTGACTGCCACCGTGGTGGGCGGCCTGTTCCTGTTAATGCTGTTCCTCTCGCCGCTCTCCTATCTGGTGCCGGCCTATGCCACCGCACCGGCCCTGATGTATGTGGGGCTCTTGATGCTGAGCAACGTCACCAAACTCGATTTCGATGACTTTGTCGGGGCCATGTCCGGGCTGGTGTGCGCCGTCTTTATCGTGCTCACCTGCAATATTGTCACCGGCATCATGCTCGGCTTCAGCTCGCTGGTGATCGGCCGCATCTGCTCGAAGGAGTGGCACAAGCTCAACGTCGGCACCGTGGTCATCGCCCTGGCGCTGGTGCTCTTTTATGCTGGGGGGTGGGCTATTTAGGGATAACCCGCCCGTTTGGGGCCGCACTGGCGGCCCCATTTTTATGCCTGTTATTTTTAGCCCGCTCATGCTGACTATCACGTCTCGGCCGTCTCCGAAGTTGGGGGGGTATCGCGATACCATTTTGATAAATCCTCCTACCAGATTGATAGGCTCCCACCCTTGCTCTTCTCGCTCTGCCGCTTTTGTCACCGCTGATGTGCCCCGTTTGCTCAGGGGCTGCCCCTGGCTTGTCGCTTCGGGCCAACAAAAGCGGGCTAGATGGGATCCCCTTCACACTTCTCCCCATTCTCCTGACGATGGCGGGAAACAGGCGCATATCTTGCTGTTTTTTATGCCGGTTCCAGATTTTTCCATTCGAAAAAGGACTTGCATATGTCCATAGGATTACCGCTCAAGCGGGTGGATGCCGAGGCCAAGGTGACCGGCAGCGCCCGCTATACCGATGACAACATCATGCTCGGGATGCGCCACGCCAAGTACGTGCGAAGCAATATTGCCCACGGCAAGGTGCTTGCCATCGATGCGACCGAGGCGCTGGCCCTGCACGGGGTCGAAGCCGTGTTTACCCATGAAGATGTCCCCACCACCTGTTTTCGCACCGCCGGTCACGCCTGGTCTCTCGATGAGGCGAAACGGGATGTGAAAGACCGCCGTCTGCTCACCGACCATGTACGCCACTTCGGCGATGGCGTCGCCATCGTGGTGGCCCGGGATCCGCTGGTGGCCGAGAAGGCTGCCGCCCTGGTCAAGGTGACCTACGAGCTACTGCCGGTGATGACGGATGCCGAAAGTGCCCTGGCCGACGGAGCCTATCCCATCCACCCGAGCGGCAATCTGCTGCGCCAAAGTCAACTCAGAGCCAATGAACCGGAGCAGGCCATTGCTGCCGCCGATCTGCAGTTTCAGGCACACTACCGGACTCCGGTGGTGCAGCACTGCCATCTGGAGACGGTGACCTGCTACGCCTACATGGATCAACCGGACCACATCATAGTGGTCACCAGTACCCAGATCCCCCAGATTGTGCGCAGCCGGGTGGCCAAATCCCTCGGCCTGCCCTGGTCCAGCGTGCGGGTGATCAAGCCCTATATGGGGGGCGGTTTTGGCAACAAGCAGGATGTGCTGGAAGAGCCGATGGCGGCATTTTTGAGCTACAAGCTCGGTGGCGTGCCGGTCAAGGTGACCTTGAGCCGGGAGGAGTGCTTCTTCGCCTCCCGCACCCGCCACGGCTTTGCCATCGACGGCAAGATGGGCCTCAACCGTGACGGCACCCTCAAGGGCTATCAGCTCGACGTGCTCTCCAACACCGGCGGGTATGCCTCGCACGGCCACTCCATCGCCAGCGCCGGTGGCAACAAGATCAGCTACCTCTATCCGCGCAGCGCTTTTGGTTATGACGCCACGACCTTCTACAGCAACCTGCCCACCGCCGGTGCCATGCGCGGTTACGGCGCGCCGCAGGTGATTTTTGCCCTCGAATGCATGCTGGATGACGCCTGCGTCGAGTTGGGGTTAGACCCGCTCGATGTGCGTATCGCCAACGTGGCGCGGGAGGGGGATGTCAATCAGGTCAATCAGAAGACCATCTACAGCGCCGGACTACCCGAGTGTCTGCTGCGTGGTCGCGAGATGTTTGAGTGGGATCGGCTCAAGGCCGAGTGTCTGGGGCAGGATCCCGCGAGCCGGGTACGGCGCGGTATCGGGGTGGCCTGTTTCAGCTACGGCTCCAACACCTATCCGGTGGGGGTCGAAATTGCCGGCGCTCGCATGCTGCTCAATCAGGATGGCACCGTCAATCTGCAGATAGGCGCCACCGAGATAGGGCAGGGATCGGACACCGTCTTTGCCCAGATGGCGGCCCAGACCCTTGGGATCCCGTTTGAGCAGATCCGGGTCATCTCGACTCAGGATACCGACATCACCGCCTACGATCCGGGCTCGTTCGCCTCGCGCCAGAGCTATGTGGCGGCGCCAGCCATCCATCAGGCGGCGCTGCAACTGCGGGCGCGCATTCTGTCGCTGGCTGCCCAGCTCTGTCATCAGGATGTAGGGTCGTTGACCCTGATCGATGGCTATGTGGTGCTGGCCGGAGCGCCGGACAAGGTGCTGATCAGCGTGGCCGAGGTATCGGTCAATGCCTACTACCACCTCACTATCGGCGGCCAGATCACCGCCGAGGTCTCCCACAAGACCACCACCAATCCGCCCAGTTTCGGCTGTACCTTTGTCGATCTCAGCGTCGATATCGATCTCTGCAAGGTCACTATCAATCGCATCATCAACCTCCACGATGCCGGCAAGATCCTCAATCCACAGCTGGCGGAGGGACAGGTGCATGGCGGCATGGGGATGGGGATCGGCTGGTCGCTGTTCGAGGAGATGATCATCGACGCCAAGAGCGGCGTGGTGCGCAACCCCAACCTGCTCGACTACAAGTTCCCCACCATGCTGGATTTGCCCGAGCTCGAATGCGACTTCGTGCAGACCTACGAGCCCCAGTCGGTCTATGGCCACAAATCACTGGGAGAACCGCCCATCATCTCCCCCGGCCCCGCCATCCGTAACGCCATTCGCATGGCGACCGGCGTCGCCATCAACGAGCTGCCCATCACCCCCAAGACCCTGTTTCGGGAGTTTGTCGCGGTGGGTCTGATTGGCGAGGGAGCAGGGGAGGAGCAACACCATGTTTGATATTTCCCGTTACTACAAGGCGCACAGTGTGGCCGAGGCGGTCGCCCTGCGTCAGGCCGACTCTGAGGCGCGCCTGCTGGCCGGTGGCACCGATGTGATGATCCAGCTGCATCACCTCAACGCCGCCTATCGCCATATCGTCGATATTCACGACTTGCCCGAGCTCAAAGGGGTGAGCGAGCTGGCTGATGGGTCGATCCGTATTGGCTCCGGTACCACCTTTACCGAGCTCATCGAAAACGAGCTGGTGCAGCGCCGCCTGCCGATGCTGGCCGAGGCGGCCGCCACCATCGCCGGGCCGCAGATCCGCAACGTCGCCACCTATGGCGGCAACATCTGCAACGGCGCCACCAGTGCCGACTCGGCGGCGCCCACGGTAGCGCTGGAAGCAGAGCTGGAGATCGCCGGACCCAATGGCACACGCCGCATTCCCATCGCCGGATTTCATACCGGCCCCGGCAAGGTGGCGCTGCAACCGGCGGAAATTCTGGTGGCATTCCACTTTGCGCCGGACTCGCACCCCCATGTGGGCTCCCACTACTTCAAATACGCCATGCGCGATGCCATGGATATCGCCACCATCGGCTGCGCCGCCTACTGTCAGATTGAGGATGGTCACTTCAAGCGTCTGCGGCTGGCCTACGGGGTAGCGGCCCCGACCCCGGTGCGCACGCCTCACGCGGAAGCGGCAGCCGAAGGGCAACCGCTGACTCGCGCCACACTGGCCGCCATTGCCGAGGCGGTGGTGGCCGATGTGGCGCCACGATCCTCCTGGCGGGCAGAGAAGGAGTTTCGCCTGCACCTTATCAAAACCCTGGCGCAGCGGGTGGTCGCCTGCGCAGTCGAACGTGCCGGAGGGAAGATCCTATGATGCAACCGCAAAGCTGTCCCGCCGTGGAGATCCAGTGCGAGATCAACGGCAAGCCTTACTCCTATGCAGTGCCGCCCACCATGTCGCTGCTCCACTTCCTGCGCGGGCAGGGGCTGATCAGTGTGAAAGAGGGGTGCAGTGTCGGTGAGTGCGGCGCCTGTACCGTGCGGGTGAATGGCACTGCCATCGACAGCTGCCTCTATCTGGCGGTCTGGGCCGATGGCAAATCCATTCGCACCGTGGAGGGGGAGCGCAAAGGTAATGAGCTCTCCGACGTGCAGCAGGCCTTTATCGACGAGGGGGCGGTACAGTGCGGTTTTTGTACCCCGGGCCTCGTGATGGCGAGCGCCGCTCTGCTCGACAAGACCGCACGTCGTCCGCTGACCGATGAGGAGATCCGCCGCGGGCTGTCGGGCAACCTCTGCCGCTGTACCGGTTATCAGAACGTGGTACGGGCGGTGAAGAAGTGCTGCAAAGGGTGATAGTTCGGGTGCCGTGAGTGGTGCGTGCCGTTGTTTGAAAAAGGAAAAAAGCCTTCCCAAAAACACAGGCCCGTCTCGAAAGAGACGGGCCTGCTGCTAAGTGGGGCCAAGAGACATCACACTTTTGGCTGGTCGATCACCAATTTGCCATCTTTGACCGGAATGGTGGCACCGGGGGCTTGCTTCATGCGGATCACCCCCTCCTGACCGGCGAGGCGATAGGTCACGTCATAACCTATGGTGTTGACGCTCGTATCCTGCACGGTCTTGCAGCGCTGCTCGGTGGTGGTGTAGGTATCGCCCGCCTGCATATTGCCCTGCACCTGATTACCGGCATAACCCCCTGCGACCGCCCCGGCTGCGGTGGCCACCTTCTTGCCGCTGCCGCCGCCAAACTGGTGGCCAACCACGCCACCCAGCGCTGCGCCAACCACTGTGCCGAGGATCTTGTGCTCATCCTGTACCGGCTTGCGGTGGGTCACGGTGACGTTGCGACACTCCTGTCGGGGAGTCTTGATGGTCTCGGTGATCGGCTTGCTGGCGATCACCTCGGCAAAGGTGGGCTGGGGTGTAAAGAGGGAGCCGCTGGCCGCCGCCGAGAGCGCCAGGGCCGAGGCGATGCCAATACCGATACCTGCCATCATGGATCTGTTCATTTTATGGTTCTCCTGCATACCCATACGGGCTCTTCCAATCTGGCGCCATCTTGTCACAACTGGTTGGCCGGACAAGGCGAGGGGGATGGGTCTGCGACAGGCGCTGGCAAGGTCAAAAAACAGCCACCATGAAAAAGTGTCGGACTTTGGCGACAACGGACTAAAAGTGACCGGTTTCCGACGTGTGGTGAACTTAGCAAGTGTGATAAGGAGCAATTCGAGTCGCAATTTGCAAGGCGGGCGGTGAGCAGAATGCCAGAGTGGCAAAGTGCTGACGGGGGTAGGTCAAGGAAGGTCTTGAACAAGGGCTCTGTTCGTTGAGATGGCCACGCAAGTGGTTGATAAATGGCTCCAGCCCCATCGGATGTTGGCCGATAAGAGATCACGGCAAGCATTTTGCTTTGATTGGGTGAAGCAGAGGGTGAGCGGGTCGGCAGACAACTGCGTAAGACCTGATATGAAGACGTTCACCCGAGATCACCGGATCAACGAGGGGGAGATATGTCAATGTTACCCAGCTGGATCACCCCGGCCATCCAGGCCAACATCATCACGGTGCAGCAGGCCGAACGTCTGCTCGCATCCCTCTACCGACCCCTGGCCGAGCAGGGAGAGGAGCTTCCCGCCGATATCGTCGACATCAGCCTTAAACTCTACTGCTTCCGCCAGCAGGGGCGGGTACGCCACTAAGGCTGACAAAAGAACACCCCGCGCCAGGCTCGGGGTGTTGTCACTCATGTATCACAGGCCTATCAGGCCAACATCACTTGCGCCACCAGCATCAGGGCGCCAAATCCCAGCACAAAGCCCACCATGGGCAGGACGAACTTGACCCACTTGTTGAACTGGATGCCGAGCATCTGCAGGGTGACCAGCACCAGTCCGGTGGGGGCCAGGAACAGCATGGCGTATTGGCCCCAGTTGTAGGCCGACACCACGATATAGCGGGGGATCATCACGGTATCTGCCAGCGGCGCCATGATGGGCATGGAGAGCACCGCGAGCCCCGAGGAGGAGGGCACCACCAGCCCCAGCAGGGTGAACACCAGCATCTGCGCCACCGCGAACACGGCGCCGTGCATGCCGGAGACCAGATCGGAGGCGTAGGCCAGAATGGTGTCCGAGATCATCCCCTGATCCAGCACCAGATTGACCCCCCGTGCCAGCCCGATGATGAGGGAGACGGCCACCAGTTCTGATGCCCCCTGAGTAAAGGCTTCGACCGCCTCTTTCTCTTTCAGGCCCGAGATAAAAATGATGATGATGGCGATGGTCAGGAAGGAGGCCGCCATCTGCGGAAACCACCAACCGGCCATGGAGACGCCCCACACCATCAGCGGGAAGGCGAGGATAAACAGGGTCAGAATGATCTTGCGGCGCAGGGTGAAGGGCACCCCTTCGTCCATAGAGCCCTCTTTGAGAAAACGGGCGCGAAAGCTCTCTCTGTCCTCATAGGTGTAGGAGAAGGCCGGGTTGGCCTTGATCTTCTTGCAGTACCAGTAGAGATAACCGATCACCACCAGAGTGCCCACCAGACAGCCAATGGCGCGAAAGATCAGCCCCTCGGTAAAGGGAATGCCAGCGGCATTGGAGGCGATCACCACCGAGAAGGGATTGATGGTGGAGAAGGTGGTGCCCATGGAGGCGGCGAGGAAGATGGCCCCTACGCAGACGATGGAGTCATAGCCGAGCGCCAGAAAGATGGGTACCAGTATGGGGTAGAAGGCGACCGCTTCTTCCTCCAGTCCGCAGGTGGTGCCTCCCAGCGCCATCACGAAGCAGACCAGCGCCACAAACAGGAACTCGTTGCCCCGGGTCTTGTGTGAGAGGGCGACAAGCCCCGCACTGAATGCGCCTGTCTTGTTGATGACGCCGATCAGCCCCCCGAGCACCAGAATAAAGACGATGATATCCGCCCCCTCTATAGTGCCCTTGACCATGCTGACCGCCACGTCACCGAACCCCTTGGGCGCTTGCTCCAATCGGGCATAGGTGCCGGGAATGGCAATGGGCTTGCGGATGGTGCCGTTGGTAAATTGCTCCACCGCAATATTGATATTAAGTTTTGCCAGGGCATCCTGGGTTGCGGGAAGTCGGCTTATTTCCCCCTGTGGGCTATTGACCATCAGACTTTCACTGGCTGGATTATAAGAGAGCTTGGCATAGGCGCCCGCCGGAATTATCCAGGTCAGTGCAATGGCCAGTAACATAATAAGAAACAGAATGGTAAATGCAGTAGGGAATTGTCTGCGTGGTGTGGTATTCGGCACGGCACACATAAAATGCTCCTTGATAAAGCAGGTTTGGGCTCGGCGGAATATCGGGTCGATAGGGTTTCTGCGTCATACATCCAAGGTACGCAAACTCACTGTGGATTGCGTAGTGATTGGCGAGAAATCTGGCCTGATATTGAACATCCGGTAGATTGTTTCACGTTGTAACCGTAACCCGTGTGTGGCTGAATGAACATGGTGCCATGCTCGCTTTATGGGATGGCTCACAAAATTTATTTTCCATGGATTTAACAGCTGATATGAAATAAAAGTTATTATGCAATAACTATTTCAGCTTTCGTTTTATGCGGTTTACCTTAAATAAAGGTCATGAAAATAGTGCGTGCCGAGATGAATGAAATGACATATAAAGCAGTTTTGACGGAATAATATTCCATTATCGTCATTTTTCGTTATTCGCCAAAAACAGCCTGTGAAAAAAATGGCACGCTTTCCCGTAATGAAATATTTTTTGCAACGAAAACAGGGGGCCTCTGTTGGCAGCAGGCTGCCCCTGTCTAAGACGTTTTGCTAATACCTGCCGCCACAGGCTCACTGTTAGGCTGTCATCCCCATAAGAGACCAGTGACGGGCAGGATGCCCGAGTCGCTTGCTGATCTCTGAATCATCCCGAAACTGCCCGTTTTGTGCCACTTGTGAGGAAGGAATCCGATGACAGTGCAGAACATCTATGAGCGCGACCTTGCCAAAACTGCCGCCAATTTCGAGGCCCTGACCCCCATCAGTTTTTTGGGGCGGGCGGAGCGGGTCTATCCCGACTATCCGGCGCTGATCCACGGCCCGCTGCGCCAGAGCTGGGGCCAGACTGCCCGCCGTTGCCGCCAGTTGGCCTCGGCCCTGCGGCTTCGCGGCACCGGGGAGGGGGATACCGTCTCCATCGTTGCGCCCAATATCCCGGCGATGTTTGAAGCTCACTTCGGGGTGCCCATGAGCGGCGCCGTGCTCAACACCATCAATACCCGGCTCGATGCAGAGTCGATGGCCTTTATCTTCCAGCATGCCCAGAGCAAGGTGGTGCTGGTGGACAGGGAGTTCGGCTCTGTGGTGCGCAAGGCGCTGGATCTGCTGGAGCGCCAACCACTGGTCATCGCCATCGACGATCCCCTCTACCGGGAAGGGGCGCTTGTCAGTGACCTCGACTATGAGACCTTTATTGCCACTGGTAACGGCGATGAACCCGGCTGGTTGCCAGAAGATGAGTGGCAGGCTATCTCCCTTAACTACACCTCCGGCACTACCGGCAACCCCAAGGGGGTGGTCTATCACCATCGCGGCGCCCACCTCAACGCCATCAACAACGTGCTCTCCTGGGAGCTGCCCAAACATCCCGTCTACCTCTGGACCTTGCCGATGTTTCACTGCAACGGCTGGTGCTTCCCCTGGACGCTGGCGGCCACCGCCGGGGTGAGCGTCTGCCTGCGGCATGTGCAGGCGGCCGCCATTTATGAGGCGCTGCACGAGCACAAGGTGAGCCACTTCTGCGCGGCGCCCATCGTGCTCAATATGCTCAACAATGCCGATCCGGCGCTCAAGCGGTGGCTGGATCACCCCATCAAGGTGATGACCGCCGGCGCTGCGCCCCCCGCCACCGTGATCGCCGGCATGGAGGCGATGGGGATCGCCGTGACCCACGTCTATGGCCTGACCGAAACCTATGGCCCCTGCGTGTTGTGCGAGCCGCAAAAAAGCTGGCAAGGTCAGGATGCCACTGCGCTCTCCCGCCTCAAGGCGCGGCAGGGGGTTGCGTCGCCTCTGCAGGGGGAGATGCGGGTTATCAATCCGGTCAGTGGCGAGCCGGTGGCCAAAGATGGCAAAACCATGGGGGAGATAGTGCTGCGCGGTAATGTGGTGATGAAGGGCTATCTAAAAAATCCGGCGGCCAGCGCCGAGGCGATGGCGGAGGGGTGGTTTCGCAGTGGCGATCTGGCGGTATGGCACCCGGATGGTTATGTGGAGATCAAGGACAGATCCAAGGACATCATCATCTCCGGCGGGGAGAATATCTCCAGTCTGGAGGTGGAAGATGTGCTCTATCGCCATCCCGATGTGGACGAAGCGGCGGTGATCGCCATGCCCGATGAGAAGTGGGGGGAGGTGCCCTGCGCCTTCGTGAAATTGAAAGAGGGGCGAGAGACTACCCAGGCGGAGCTGATCGCCTTTTGTCGTGAGCAGATGGCCCACTTCAAGGCCCCCAAACGCATCATCTTCACCCCGTTGCCCAAGACCTCGACCGGCAAGGTGCAAAAATTCGTGCTGCGCAAACAGCTGGGGTAGCGGTCTGTTCGTAAGGAGCCAGCACAGCAATTCATAGGAGGGAGATACAAGGGGTCTGGAGGGCTGCTGGCCCTCCCGTTGTATGGCTAGGGAGCCTTGCAGGCGACGCAGTTGCGGCCGCTCTGTTTAGCCTGATAGAGCATCTGATCGGCGCGGGCGTAGAGGCTCTCCATCAGCTCCCCCTCGCCATTTTCCACCAGTCCTGCGCTGATGGTGATGACCAGCTTATCTCCATCTGGCAGGGGCAGCGGGCTTTGCATCACCTGCAGGCGCAGTCGCTCGGCCAGGGATGCGGCGGCCGAGAGGGTGGTGTTGGGCAGCAAGATGGCAAACTCGTCACCGCCGATGCGGGCCAGCACATCTTCGCTGCGCAGCACCGATTGCATCACCCTGCCCAGATGCACCAGCGCGCTATCCCCAAGGGGATGACCGAAGCGATCGTTGATG
This sequence comes from Aeromonas sp. R2-2, assembly GCF_040908355.1. Taxonomy (NCBI): domain Bacteria; kingdom Pseudomonadati; phylum Pseudomonadota; class Gammaproteobacteria; order Aeromonadales; family Aeromonadaceae; genus Aeromonas; species Aeromonas sp. R2-2. The sequence goes on from NZ_JBFODQ010000076.1 coordinate 10,463, forward strand.
CACTTGAACTGATCCACATCCAGCACCATCAGTACCGAGGTAAGGTGGTGGCGCATGTCCAGACTAAGGTTCTTCTCGCACATCTCGAAAAAGAAACGGCGGTTGTAGAGACCGGTGAGGCCATCGCGCACCGACTGTTGGTGCAGCTGCTCCTTGAGCTGGTGCAGTTCGGTGATATCGGAGGAGATACCGATCAGGGTCGGGGTGCCATCCCCCAGCAGAAAGGGTACCTTGACCGACCAGTAGTAGTGCTGATTGCCCTCGATATCGGTCAGCGTCTCTTCTCCGGCTTGCAGCTCGCCGGTTTCGAATACCCGGTTATCCAGCCGCCACAGCTGGCAGGCGCTGGCAGCCGGGAACACCTCATCATCGCGCCGGTTGATGATCTGCTCGGCAGGAAGGCCTAGCAGATCGGCGACCTTTTGGTTGACGTAGAGAAAGCGGTGCAGGCTGTCCTTCATATAGATATGGGCATCCACGTTGGCGAGGATGAGCTCCAGCAACTGGTGCTGCTCCGCCAGTTTTGCCTCGATCAGCTTGTGTTCGGTGATATCGGTGGAGATACCGCACAGGCCGATCAGGTTGCCGTCCCGGTCATACATGGGCTTTTTAACTGTCCAGTAGCAGCGCTTTTCCCCTGTGGTTTTGAGGTAGTTGATCTCCTCCTGGGCGAGGGCTAGCTGCTGCTCCAGTACCAGTTGGTCGTTGCGCTGAATCGCATCCGAGAATTCGAGATCAAAAAAAGCCCGATCATCCTGCCCCTGCAACTCGGCGAGGGTACAGCCAAAGAGGTCAAGCACCGCCTGATTGGCATAGGTGTAGCGGCCCGCCAAATCTTTGGTAAAAAGGTAAGCGTCAGTCTCGTTGAAGATGGCTTTGAGGTGATCCAGCTCATGCTGCAATCGAATGGAGAAGGGTTCATCCTTCATGGGGTTAACCATCCTTGGTCAATGGAGTCGTTGTATACCGCGCTAATATATGTACCAACGGTTTAAATTAAGCACTGAACAGGCCATATTTCGTGTTTATTTCCGCAGGATCTGCGCCATGTCACACGATTGTCATCGTTGGTGTGGTCAAAGGAAATCAACTGAGTCCGTGGCTGTTCAGATAACTGTCCCACTCATATCGGCCCAGCTTCGTGGGCCAGCAGCAGAGAAATTGCCCGGCAATCAAATGCGCCACTCCGATCGGTAGAAAGGGCAACAAACAGGTCTTTAATCAAACTATTTTCACTGTGTCCTTGATATCATTCTCAGCAACGCAATATGGAGAGATACGAGATGGCAGTGGCACCGTTTAATTGGGATGACGCAGTTCAGTGGGCCGGGCCGGGAGCCATTGACGGAGTGGTGGAAAAGTTGGCCGGTGATCGGCTGGAACGCGCCCGCTATGCCGAGTTTCTGACCAACTACCTCGCCGCCGAAGGCAAGCAGCGCAACTATGTGCTTAACCTCAATGCCGAATGGGGGGCGGGAAAAACCTGGTTTATCAAGCGCTGGTATATGGAGCTGAAAGCGCACTATCCGACCGTCTATATCGATGCCTGGCAGCAGGACTTTTCCGATGATCCCTTATTGACGGTGATTTCGTCGATAATCGATCAGCTCAAAGAGGTTGCAGGGAAAGATAACCCTATTCCAGAAAGGATGCGGCAGCGGCTGCTTGGATTATTTAAGGTCGGCGGCAAACTGGCATTGAAAGCGGCAATCAAGAAGGCTGGATTGGAAGAGGATGATTTTTCTCTGGATGGGGATGATGCCAATCAACTGGTCGATGCCTTATGCAGTAATCAGAAAGAGCGTTATGAATCCATCCAGTATCTTAAACAAGAAATTAGGCAATGGGTGGAAGGGGCTGTTGCTTTAGGTAAAGGAAAGCTGGATTATCCTGCCTTTATCTTGATTGATGAACTGGATCGTTGTCGTCCTTCCTATGCTGTGGAAATGCTGGAGACTATCAAGCATATTTTTGATATTCCCAAGGTGGTATTTGTGCTGGCAACAGATACCGAGCAGTTGCAGCATGCTATCAAGGTAATTTATGGGGAAGGATTTCATGCATCTGCTTATCTAAGACGTTTTTTCAGGCGGCAATTTGCCTTAAAGGAAATATCAAAAGCATCGTTCATTGAAAGCTACATGACTCTTGATGATGCATCATTTGAGCACCTTTTCCCAAGATTTAAAACAATAAACGAATTTTCATTGTTGCTATCAGTAATCGCAGATACTTTCGGTCTTAAACTTAGAGATATTGAACAGTACATAGACAAAGTAATGGCTGCAATATCAAACGTTAGCGATGATTTTGATTTAGTGATTTTTTCCATACTTCTTTTATCCAAAGAGCATGAGCCTGACTTATATAGGCAGATAGTGAATTTAGAACTATCACTTCGAAATGATAATAAAAAACCAATATCTAATGTTGGGTTCTATGAACGATTTAAAGTGAATAGTATGTTGCAGTTTAACTTGCCTTCAGAGAGTAATGGCACAGATCTTTTAAAGGCAGAAATAAGCATATCTAAATATATAAATTGTTTCTTTTATTCCATGAGACATAAAGCGCAATTAGTCGCAGAAAGGAACGCAATTGCGATAGGTGGGGTGTTGGGTCAACATCATATAGATGCATTCACAATTGCTAGCAAAGAAGAGACATTATTGGCTTATCACTTGGCGAATCAGAGTGTCAATATTAATGAGTATCAAGATCTTGTTGAGCTAGCATGCAATTTTAAATAGAAATGGGCATAAGCCCATTTCTAAACATGAATATTATTTTTGATGCCGCTCATAAAGCCGTTGAACGACATCCTGTAATCCCAGCCCTTCGTTTTGCAGCAGTACGGTCAGGTGGTAGAGCAGATCGGCGGATTCGTTAATGAGCTCCTCCCGATCCTTGGCCATGGCGGCCAGCGCCACTTCGACACCTTCCTCACCTACCTTCTGGGCGATGCGCTTGGTGCCTTTGCCGTAGAGGCTGGCGGTGTAGCTGGTGGCCGGATCGGCCCCTTTGCGGGCGGCCAGGATCTGTTCCAGCTCTGCCAGAAACCCGAGCGGTGGCAGCGGGTGGCCGTTAAAGCAGGAGGTTGTCCCTTTGTGGCAGGTGGGGCCGACGGGATTGGCGGCGATCAGCAGGGAGTCCTGATCGCAGTCGGTGCTGATGGCCACGAGTTTGAGCACATTGCCCGAGCTTTCACCCTTGGTCCACAGTCGCTGTTTGCTGCGGCTAAAGAAGGTGACCTGACTGGTAGTCTGGGTCTTCTCCAGCGCCTCGCGGGTCATAAAGCCCTGCATCAGCACCTCGCCGCTGGCGGCGTGTTGGACGATGGCGGGGATCATGCCGTCGCATTTTTCCCAGTCGAGCTGTTCAATTAATAAGTTGGAATTATGCACGGGTATCGGCTCCTCTATTATCAGACCGGCACTCAGGGCGGGGGATCATGGCGCATTTACATTTTTCCCAGTCGAGCTGCTCGGCAAGGGGGCGCGCGCTGTCGGTTGTTTGTGCATTTTCAGAGAAGTTATTCACGGATGGCGACTCCTTCGGTTTTCAGCCAGCGTTTCAATTCGGGAATGGGGATAAGGCCCTTGTGGAACACAGAGGCGGCCAGCGCCCCGTCCACATCGGCGAGGGTAAAGGCATCACGAAAGTGCGCCATGGCACCGGCGCCGCCGGAGGCGATCAGCGGCACCTTGCAGACGCTGCGCACCAGCTTGAGCTGGTCGAGATCATAACCCTGACGCATGCCGTCCTGATTCATCACGTTCAGCACAATTTCACCTGCGCCGCGCTTTTGCACCTCCTGCACCCAGTCGAGGGTGTGCCAGGCGGTGGTGCGGGTGCGGCTCTCGTCACCGGTAAACTGTTTGACCTGATAGTGGCCCGTCTCGGCGTCGAAGTAGGAGTCAATGCCCACCACCACGCACTGCACGCCAAAGCGCTCGGCCAGTCTGCTGATGAGGGTCGGGTCGGCAAGGGCAGGGGAGTTGATGGAGACCTTGTCGGCGCCAAATTCCAGGATCTGGCGGGCATCCTCCACGCTCTTGATGCCACCGGCGACGCAGAAGGGGATGTCGATCACCTCCGCTACCCGGCTCACCCAGCTCTTGTCCACCACCCGGGCATCGCTGGAGGCGGTGATGTCATAGAACACCAGCTCGTCAGCGCCCTCTTCGGCGTAGCGGCGCGCCAGCTCGACAATGCCGCCCATCACCTCGTGGTTGCGAAACTGCACCCCTTTGACCACCACGCCATCCTTCACGTCGAGGCAGGGGATAATGCGTCTTGCCAGCATCAGTTGCCTCCTGTGGTATCTGCTGCGGGGGCTTGCCAGCAGGCGATGGCGTCACCCACCGAGAACTTGCCCTCCAGCAGGGCGCGGCCAAGGATAATCCCCTTGACGCCGGAGCCCTTGAGCGCCTCGATATCCGCGATGCCGCCAATGCCGCCGGAGGCCTGAAAGGCGACGCTCGGGTAACGGGCGCAGAGATCCCGATAGAGTTCGACGTTGGTGCCAGCCAGGGTGCCGTCACGGCTGATGTCGGTGCAGAGCACATGCTTGAGCCCGGCGGGGAGGAAGCGTTCGATCAGCGCCTCGATGGTCACGCCGCTGTTCTCCTGCCAGCCTGCCACCGCGATATGGCGATTGCCCTGCTCATCGATATTGACGTCCAGCGCCAGCACGATCTGCTCGGGGCCATATTTCTCCATCCAGCTCGCCACCAGATCCGGGGATTTGACGGCGGTGGATCCAATCACCACCCGGCTGGCACCGGCGGCCAAGAGATCTGCCACATCCTGTTCGGTGCGCACGCCGCCGCCGACTTGCACCGGCGCTTCGGTGGCTGACAGCAGTTGAGTCAGCAGGGGCAGCTGGCGAGCCTTGGCATCCTTGGCACCGTCCAGATCCACCAGATGGAGCTGCACCGCCCCCTGGGAGACATATTCATCGAAGCGGGCTTGCGGGCTGCTGCTGTATTCGGTCTTCTGCTCGTAGTCCCCCTGATAGAGGCGAACTACCTGACCGTTGATAAGGTCAATTGCGGGAATGATCATTCATAGCTCCAGAAAATTTTGCAGCAAACGGGCACCGGCTGCGCCTGAGCGCTCCGGGTGGAATTGGGCGCCAAAGAAGTTGCTGTGCTCTGCAACCCCACCGACGATGGCGGTAAACGGCTTGCCGTAGTCGCAGGTCGCCAGCGTCGCCCCGGTCACCTCCAGCGCATAGGAGTGAACGAAGTAGAAGTAGCTGCCGCTCGGGATCCCCTTGAGCAGAGGATGGGTCTCGTCATGCTCAATCTGGTTCCAGCCCATATGGGGCAGGCGCAGATTACCGACCTCCATCAGGCGGATCTTGCCCGGCACTATGCCAAGGCAGTCGATAAGCCGCTCTGACGAGTCATCCGTACCCATGCTCTCTTCGGAGGCCTCTGCCAGCATCTGCATGCCGAGGCAAAAGCCCAGCAGCGGCTGCTTGGCGGCGCGAATAAGGGGCACCAGCCCGCGCTCGTTGAGGTTTTTCATGGCGGCCACCGCGGTGCCGACACCGGGCAGGATCAGCTTGTCCGCCTGCTCGATATCGGCCGCCACGCTTGAGACCAGCGGCTGCACGCCGAGGCGCTCGAACGCCATTCTGACCGAGGCTAGGTTAGCGCAGCCGGTATCGATAATGACCAGCTTCTGCTTGCTCACATCCATCACAGCACTCCCTTGCTGGAGGGAAGCTCGCTCCCTTCCACCCGAATGGCCTGACGCAGGGCGCGGCCAAAGCCCTTGAACAGCGCCTCCACCTGATGGTGGGTGTTGCCGCTGCCCACCTTCATCTGCAAGGTGATGGCCATGGCGTCGGAGAGGGAGCGGAAGAAGTGGGGCACCATCTCGGTGGCCATCTCGCCCACCTTGTCGCGGCCAAAGCCGCTCGGGCAGTCAAACACGAAGTAGGGGCGACCGCTGAGATCCAGCGCTGTGCTCACCTCCTGCTCGGTCAGCGGGCGCGCATCGATCACTGCCTGCACCTCGTCCATCGCCAGCACGAAGCCGAAACGGCCGATGCCGCGCTTGTTGCCAAGGGCCTGACGCAGCGCCTGACCTAGCGCCAGCCCCACATCCTCTACCGTGTGGTGATCATCGATATGCAGATCACCGCTGACGTTCAGTTTGAGCTGGAAACCGGCGTGGGTCGCTATCTGATCCAGCATGTGATCAAAGAAGCCGATACCGGTGGCGATCTGGTTGCCGCCGCTCTTGTCCAAGTCAACAGCTACCTGAATGCGGGTCTCCTTGGTATAGCGTTCCACCGAGGCTACGCGCCCCTTGGACAACAGCTGATCACGGATGGCGAGCCAGTCGTGATCCTGCGGGTGGTAGCGAATACCGCCAATGCCCATGTTCTCGGCCAGCTGCAGATCGGTCTGGCGATCGCCAATAACGAAGGAGTTGGCAAAGTCGATGCGACCGGAGGCGAGATAATCCTTCACCAGCCCAAGGTGGGGCTTGCGGCAGCTGCAGCCATCGGTGGGGAAGTGTGGGCAGATCAGCACCTGTTCCCACTTCACCCCTTGCGATTCGAACAGGTGCATCATCAGATCGTGGGGCGGCTGGAAGTTCTCCAGCGGCAGGCTGGCGGTGCCCAGCCCATCCTGGTTGGTCACCATCACCAGCACGTAGCCGGCGGCCTGCAACTCGCGCAGCACCGGAATGACCATGGGCTCGAAGCGCAGCTTGGCGAGGCTATCCACCTGCTTGTCGGTCACCGGCTCTTCAATCAGGGTGCCGTCGCGGTCGATAAACAAAAACGGGGTCTTCATCGCTACATCCTTGTCTTACAAAGTGGGAGAGGGCAGGTCACGCAATACCGCCAGCACGGCATCCATCTCGCCCTGATAGCCGATGGTGACGCGAATGCTGTTGTCCAGACCCGGCTTGCTTGAGAAATCCCGCAGAATGATGCCGGCGGCCTTCATGGCGGCAAAGACGGCTGCGCCATCCACAAAGCGCACCAGCACGAAGTTGCCCTTGTCCTCGAATACTTCCTTCACGCAGGCAAGCGTTGCCAGCTCTGCCTTGAAGGCGGCTTTTTGCTTGTTGAGCTCTACCACTCGCTCCTGCATCAGCTCCAGTCCCATGGGGGAGAGGGCCTGCGCCGCGATCTGGGCGATGGGCTCGGGGATGGGATAGGGGGCGATCACCTTGGCCAGCATGGCGATCACCTCGGGGCTTGCCAGCGTAAAGCCACAGCGGATCCCCGCCAGGGCAAAAGCCTTGGAGAGGGTGCGGGTCACCACCAGATTGGGGAAGCGGGCCAGCAGGTCCACCACGGACGCTTCTGGGCAGAACTCGATATAGGCCTCGTCCACCACCACGATGGCGCGATCCCGGGCTTTCTCCAGCAAAGCGATAAGACCGTCGCGACCCACCAGATCCCCGGTGGGGTTGTTGGGGGAGCAGAGAAACACCAGCTTCACGTCGGAAAGGCGATCGGCGATGGCGGGCCAGTCCGGTTGGCGGCTGGCGGTCAGCGGCTGCTCGACGATGCCAACGCCACAGGTCTCGGCGCTGATGGCGTACATGCCGTAGGTGGGCGGGCAGATCAGGATCTGATCTTCACCTGCTTCACAGAAGGTGCGAATAAGCAGCTCGATGGCCTCGTCGGCGCCACGGCTGACCAGCACCTGATCGGGGTTGACCCCGGCGTAGGCGGCATAGCTGTTCACCACCTCGGCCGGCTGGCACTCGGGGTAGCGGTTGAGACGGCTGCCCTCAATGGTGAAGGGATAGGCCAGCGGGGCCTCGTTGGCGTTGAGCCAGACGTGGCCCTTGCCGCCGATACGGCGGGCGGATTGATAGGGGGTGAGGGCCCGCACCACGCGGCGCGCCAGGTTGGCAATGCTCATGACAAATCCTTCTGCTGTGCTGTTGGTTGGGGCGCGGCGGCCAGGGCGTTCAACCTGAGGGTGACGGCATTTTTGTGGCCATCGAGCCCTTCGGCCTCGGCGATGCGCTCGACGATAGGGCCAAGGTCGCGAATGCCTTCGGCGCTCAGCTCCTGCACCGTGTAGCGGCGCTGATAATCGGCAAGGCCCAGGCTGGAGCAGGTGCGGGCATAGCCGTAGGTGGGCAGGGTGTGGTTGGTGCCGCTGGCGTAATCGCCGACCGACTCGGGGGTCCATGCTCCCAGAAAGATGGAACCGGCGTTCTCGAGTTTATCCAGCAGATCACGCGGGGCGCGGGTCTGCACGATCAGGTGCTCCGGTGCGTAGGCGTTGGAGATGGCACACGCCTCGGCCAGATCGTCACAGAGGATCACCAGACTTGAGCCCAGCGCCTGCGAGGCGATATCGCGGCGGCTCAACTTGGCCAGCTGGCTCTTGATTTCGCCAGCGATGGCATCGGCCAGCAGCGGCGAGGTGGTCACCAGCACCACCTGGCTGTCGGGGCCATGCTCGGCCTGGGAGAGCAGATCCGCCGCCACGAAGGCGGGGTTGGCGCTCTCGTCGGCAATCACCAGCACCTCGGAGGGGCCGGCGGGCATGTCGATGGCGGCGCCGCGCCAGTCGCGGGATACCTGCCCCTTGGCTTCGGTCACATAGGCGTTGCCCGGGCCGAAGATCTTGTCCACCTTGGGAATGCTCTCGGTGCCGTACGCCATGGCGGCGATGGCCTGGGCGCCGCCGATGGCGAACACCTTCTCGACCCCGCAGGCGCGGGCGGCAAACAGGATCTCGTCGCTGGCGGGGGACGGGGTGCAGAGCACCACTTCACGGCAACCGGCTAAGCGTGCCGGAATGGCCAGCATCATCACGGTGGAGGGGAGCGGTGCGCTGCCCCCCGGCACATAGAGGCCGACCCGACTGATGGGCTGGGTGCGCAGCTCGCATACCACCCCGGGCTGGGTTTCTACCCGTACCAATGGCTGCATTTGGGCGGCGTGGAAGGTGCGAATGTTGGCAATTGCCGCTTCGATGGCATTTTTGATGTCGTCATCCAGCCGCGCGCAGGCAGCTTCAATCTCATCTCCACTGACGCGCAGCTGCTCACGGGGGGCGCGCTCGAAGCGCAGGCTCAGCTCGCGCAGGGCCTCATCGCCACGGCTACGCACCGCGGCGATGATATCCCGCACCACGGCGCCGATATCCGCCTCGTCACTCAAGGCCGGTCGGGTCAGCACGTCGGCCTGCTGGGCGGGGGAGAGGGTCTTCCAGATCAGGGTCTGCATGATGTCCCTTCCTTATTCCATCATTTTTTCGATGGGCAGCACCAGAATGGAGCTGGCACCGAGGGCCTTGAGCTGCTCCATGGTCTCCCAGAACAGGGTCTCGCTGGAGACGACGTGCAGCGCCACCTGATTAGTGTCACCGGCCAGTTGCATGATGGTGGGGCGCTCGGCACCCGGCAGCAGATCGGTGATGGCATCGAGCTTGTCTTTGGGGGCGTGCAGCATGATGTACTTGCTCTCGCGGGCCTGCTGCATCCCCTGAATGCGGGGTAGCAGTTTATCGATGAGCTTCTGCTTGGCATCGGACAAGGGGTTGGGGGCCTGGACCAGTACCGCCTTGGAGCGGTAGATCACCTCCACCTCTTTCAGACCATTGGCTTCCAGGGTCGCACCGGTGGAGACCAGATCGCAGATGGCATCAGCCAAGCCCGCTCGGGGTGCCACTTCCACCGAGCCGCCCAGCATCACGCTCTTGAAGCCAAGGCCCTTTTCATCGAAGAAGCGCTTGAGCAGCCCCGGGTAGGAGGTGGCAATGCGCTTGCCCGCCAGACTCTGTGGCCCTGTGTAGGTCACATCTTCCGGCACCGCCAGCGAGAGGCGGCAGCCACCAAAGTCCAGCTGCTTGAGGGTTTTGACCTCGAAGGGGAGGCCTTGGGAGGCGCGAATAAGCTGCACCTCTTCCAGCACGTTCTCGCCGATGATGCCAAGGTCGACCACCCCTTCCATCACCAGACCCGGGATGTCGTCATCACGCACCCGCAGGATATCGATGGGCATGTTCTCGACATGGGCGATGAGGCGCTGCTCGCGCAGGTTGATTTTCAGGCCACAGCTCTTGAACAGGGCCTGGGAGTCCTGGCTCAGACGACCGGACTTTTGCATGGCGATACGTAGACGTTGTGTTTCCATTTGCTCGATTTCCTTTTAGTCAAAAACGAAAAAACCCTCGGAAGTGTGTGCTTCCGAGGGTTTATGAATCTTGCGGTCCTTTTGGAAGTCACCAGTTAAGTGTCTTCCAGCAGTCAACCTCCTGAAAGACTAGTCGGGATGATGATGGTGGTGATGAGTCTTCAGGGTGGTGAACTTCATGTAATCAATCCTTTACAAAATAAGATGTCGTAATTGACGCCTGATTTAAACTACCTGCCTTGACAGAAAATGCAACCCGAAATTGTGATTTGATCGATTAAAGTGGAGAAAACGGTTTTCTGGTCGATAACTAGACAATAACCCCTGCAGGAGTCGCCATCATGCCCAGCCAGGACCTGTTGTTCCCCATTTTGCCCCGGGCGCCCGCCGCGCCCGGCAGCGAAGAGATCAAGCGGGAAGTGAACCAGATCAGCAAAAAGCACCAGTTGCGCAAGACCAGCACTGACAACAGTGACTCCCAGCAGCGCCAGCAGGCATATAACACGCCAGCTAAGCGTGATCAGCCAAAGGCGGAGGAGGGTGATCACAAGCCGGACCCCGAGCATCAGATCGATCTGTTCGTCTAGGCAGATTATCTGTCCCGCTTTTGCCACGCTTTTGGCATAATGGCCGCTTTTGCTGCGGGACGCCCTTTTGACCATCCAGACCCTGTTCAAGCCAGATGGCCCTCTGGCCAGCCATATCGACGGTTTCAAAGCCCGCGCTCCCCAACTGGAGATGGCCGAAGCGGTCGCGCGCGCCATCAAGAGTGGTGGCCGTCTGCTGGTGGAGGCAGGAACCGGTACCGGCAAGACCTACGCCTATCTGGTCCCTGCGCTGGAATCCGGCAAGCGGGTGGTGATCAGCACTGGCTCCAAGAACCTGCAGGAGCAGCTCTTCTATCGGGATCTTCCGACCATCACAGGGGCGCTCTCCTACACCCCGCCGGTTGCCCTGCTCAAGGGTCGCAGCAACTATCTCTGCATCGAGCGGATGAACCGGCTCTTGAGCGAATCCCATCTGCAAAAGCCTGAAATCCTGAACGATCTGGTGAAGGTCAAATCCTGGTCCACCGCCACCGATAACGGCGATGTGGGGGATATTCCGGGATTGCAGGAGAACGCCGAGATCCTTGCCCACGTCACCAGCACCAACGACAACTGTCTCGGTCGCGACTGCCCCTATTACGACGATTGCCATCTGGTGGTGGCCCGACGCCGCGCCATGGATGCCCAGGTGGTGGTGATCAATCATCACCTCTTCTTCGCCGATATGGCGGTGAAAGACACCGGATTTGGTGAGTTGGTGCCCGAAGCGCAAGTCTATGTGTTTGACGAGGCGCACCAGCTGCCGGAGATCGCCACCAACTACTTCGGCAAGTCGGTAGGCAGCCGAACGATTCAGGATCTGGCGCAGGATATCCAGCTGGCCTATCGGGCAGAGGCGCACGACATGGCCCAGCTCGGCAAGGCGGCGGACCGGCTTGCTATCGCCAGTCAGGATCTGCGTCTGGCCTTCGGAGTGGATGGCGGTCGCGGCAATACCCGCGACATGCTGCGCCAGCCGCTCTGGGGGCAGGCCTTGGCTCGTCTCAACGATGCCATCGGGCTCTGCTACGAGGTGCTGAAACTGGCTCTCGGCCGTGGCGAGCAGCTGGATCACGCCTTCGAGCGCATCAGTGAACTGCGCACCCGCCTGGGTGAAGTGCTGGCGGTCAACCAGACCGGTTTCTCCTACTGGTATGACTGCTCACGGCTTCATTTCACCCTCAATCTGACGCCGCTCTCGGTGGCCGAGCGATTCAGTGCCGAGGTGCAGAAACCGGAGGTGGCCTGGGTCTTTACTTCCGCCACCCTGACGGTGGATATGCGCTTTGATCACTTCAAAGCCGAGCTGGGGCTGGCAGGCAGCGCCGAGCTGATCCTCGACAGTCCGTTCGACTATGGCGAGCAGGCGCGGCTCTGTGTGCCCCGCTATCTGCCGGAGCCCAACGCCTTTGGCCGTGGCGAGCAGCTGGCCAATCTGATGATCCCCCTCATCAACAAGACGCCGGGTGGCTGTTTCTTCCTCTGCACCAGCCATCAGGTGATGCGTCAGGTGGCCGAGGTGCTGCGCCGGGAGATTGGCCGCACCGTCTTGTTGCAGGGGGAGGACAACAAGCAGCGGTTGCTCAAGGAGTTTGTCGAGAATGGCCGCGCCGTGCTGGTGGCGACCAGCAGCTTCTGGGAGGGGATCGACGTGCGAGGGGCTGCGTTGTCGTGTGTTATCATCGACAAGCTGCCGTTTGCCAGCCCCGATGATCCGCTGCTCAAGGCGCGGGTGGATGATTGCAAGCTCAAGGGGGGCGATCCCTTCGCCGAGCTGCAGCTGCCCAAGGCGGTGATTGCCCTCAAGCAGGGGGTGGGGCGGCTTATTCGTGATCGCAGTGATCACGGGGTGCTGGTGATATGTGATCCTCGAATGGTCAACAAACCTTACGGCGCCACCTTTATCAAGAGTCTGCCTGCCATCCCCCGTACCCGGGAGTTGGGAACGTTGGGGAGTTTTTTCGATCGCACTGAACGCGGTGAATAAGGGTGCCGCCAGCTAACAGATTTGAACAACGGGTGAGCATATCTCGCTTGCCGGTTATGTAATTGACTGATTTTATAGAGATTGGAAAGCATGAACGAGTTGAAGATCCTGGCCGTTGATACCGCCACCGAAGCCTGCTCCGCCGCCTTGCTGGTGGGTGACAAGCTGTTCTCCCGCTGGGAGGAGGCGCCACGGGATCACACCCGAAAAATCCTGCCCATGGTTCAGGCTGTGTTAGAGGATGCCGGGATAAGTTTGAGTGACCTCGATGCCATCGCGTTCGGCCGCGGCCCGGGCTCCTTTACCGGCGTGCGGATCGGCATCAGTGTGGCGCAAGGTTTGGCGTTTGGCGCGGGAGTGCCGCTGATTGGCATCTCGACCCTGGCCGCCATGGCGCAAGGCGCCTATCGACTGGATGGCGCCGAGCAGGTGCTGACCGCCATCGATGCGCGGATGAACGAGGTCTATTTCGGCCGCTATGAGCTCATTGATGGCCGCATGCAGCTGGTGGGGGACGAGGTGGTGAGCGAACCCGCGGCACTTGTTGACGTCCGTGGCAAGCTTGCGGGCCCTGTGACCTGCGTCGGCACCGGTTTTGAAACCTATGGCGAGACCCTGAGTGGTCTGGCCGATGAGCTGGCGGTGAGCCAGGTGCGTTTCCCGGCGGCAGAAGACATGTTGCCGCTGGCCCGTGCCGCCTGGCTGGCGGGGGAGGCGGTACCGGTTGAACAAGCAACGCCGGTCTATTTGCGTGACAAGGTGACCTGGAAAAAACTGCCGGGTCGCGAATAAGGGCAGGAGCACTGACGTCATGTCGCTCTTGCCGCTCATCAGCTGCAACACAAGCGGATGGCCCGACGGGCCACGCTGGCAACAGGAGAGTGACATGATGCGTAATACCAGAAGCGACATGATGAAACGCGGGATGGTGGTCGGGGCGCTGGCTCTGCTGCTCGGGGCCTGCAGCTCGGTCCCCAAAGAGCTGGCCTATGAGCCAGAAAACCAACTGGTGGCCTATCAGCCCGCCCTTGGCGGAATGGAGGGCAAACCGGCCCGCTGGAGCGGCGTTATCTCGGCGGTGCACAACAAGGCGGATCAGAGCGTCATTGAAGTGGTCTACTTGCCGCTCAAGTCCAACGGTGTGCCGGAGCAGACCGAGCAGAGCCCGGGCCGTTTTCTGGCCATCATGAAGGGTTTTGTCGATCCGACCCTCTACGCCAAGGGGCGCAGCCTGACAGTGCTGGGCACCATAGGCAAACCGGTTGATAGCCAGATTGGCGAGCACAAGTACCGCTTCTCGGTGCTCAATGTGACGGGCAGCAAGCTGTGGCCGCCAGTCAAAGAGGTGGAGGTACGCTATATGGACCCCTACTTCTATGACCCCTTCTATGATCCCTTCTGGCCGAGACGGCCGCTGCGTCGCTAAGGCTTGCCATGATCAAGAGCATCAAAAGCACTCTGCACGAACGTCTGCTCACCTTGGCAGATGGTCGGCAGGTGGCCCTGCTTGAGAATCAACTCGCGGATCAGGCTCAGCAGGGCAAACCCCTGCTGATTGCGCTGCACGGCTGGCTCGACAACAGTGCCAGCTTCTTGCCGCTGGCGCCGCATCTGGGAGATTTTCACCTCATCTGTGTCGAGCTGCCGGGGCACGGTCACTCCGATCACAAGACCACCCCTTATGTTTTTGTCGACTGGCTGGACGATCTCTACCAGATCGTGCAGGCGGCGGGCTGGTCACGCTTCACTCTGCTCGGTCACTCCCTCGGGGCGTTGATCGCCTCGACCTATGCCGGGGTGTTTCCCGAACAGGTGGAACGGCTGATCATGCTGGAGGGGCTGGGCCCGCTCAGTCAGCCCGATGAGGAGGTACCTGCCCAGCTGCGACGTGCGATTTTAAACCGCAGTCGCACCAGGGAGCGCAGTGCCAACGGCTTTGCTTCCATCGATGAAGCCGTCGCCGCCCGTTGCAAGGTGGCGGATATCACGCCGCAGGCGGCGCGCCTGATCTGTGAGCGGCAGCTTGAAGAGCGGGCAGGCCGCTGGTACTGGCGCAGTGACCCCCGATTGCGGGATCTTTCACCCCTGAGAATGAGCGAAGGGCAGGCCCGGGCACTGATGGCGGCTATCCGTTGTCCTGTGCTGTTGATTCAGGGGGAGCAGGGCTTTGCTGCACTTGAAGCCCAATGGCAGGCCCGTCAGGATGCCTTCCAGCAGATCGAGCGGGTCATATTGGGTGGAAACCACCATTTTCATATGGAAAATTCGGTTGATACGGCCGTTTGTATCGTAAAGTTTTGTCAAGTTCGGTAGAATCGCCAGCTTTCAATAATTCCAGGTTTGTTTTCTCCCTCACATTTTTCTGTTGTTAATTTGCTGTTAATTGATGTTGCGCTGTGTAAATATGAGCGGCATTAGAGCATCAGCTTAAAACAACCGATTAAAATGGATGTGAACCGGGACGGAGGCAACACAGTGAGCGCACAGGTGCTAGTTATGCAGGAGAAGTTTGTGGAAAAAGTCTGGCTGAAACGTTATCCGGAAGGGGTCCCCGCCGAGATCAATCCAGACCAATACAGCTCCCTGGTCGAGATGTTCGAATCCTCGGTGACCCAGTTTGCCGATCAGCCCGCCTTCGTCAACATGGGCCAAACCATCACCTACCGCCGGCTGGAAGAGCAGTCCCGCGCTTTTGCTGCCTACCTGCAAAACGAGCTGAAGCTGGAGAAAGGGGATCGGGTTGCGGTGATGATGCCTAACCTGCTGCAATACCCCATCGCCGTGTTCGGCATCCTGCGCGCCGGCATGATAGTGGTCAACGTCAACCCGCTCTATACCCCGCGCGAGCTGGAGCATCAGCTCAAAGATTCCGGTGCCAAGGCCATCGTCATCGTCTCCAACTTCGCCCATACCCTGGAAAAGGTGGTCTACGACACCCCGATCAAGCATGTTATCCTGACCCGGATGGGGGATAACCTGGGGCTGGCCAAGGGCACCCTGGTCAACTTCGTGGTCAAGTACGTCAAGAAGCTGGTGCCGAAATACAATCTGCCCCACGCTACCACCATGCGTCAGGCCCTCTCCAAGGGGCGTTTCCTGCAGTACATCAAGCCGGAGATCACCAACGACGATCTCGCCTTCCTGCAGTACACCGGTGGCACCACCGGCCTCTCCAAAGGGGCCATGCTGACCCATCGCAACATGATTGCCAACGTCGAGCAGTGCCTCGGCGTCTACGGCCCCATGCTGGAGCGCGGCAAGGAGTTCGTGGTCACCGCGCTGCCGCTCTACCACGTCTTTGCCCTGACCGTGAACTGCCTGCTCTTTATGCGCATCGGCGGTTACAACCTGCTGATCAGTAACCCGCGCGACATTCCGGGTTTTGTCAAAGAGATCAAGAAGTATCCCTTCACCTGCATTACCGGGGTCAACACCCTGTTCAATGCGCTGGTCAACAATGAAGAGTTTCAGGGGATAGCCTTTGACAAGCTCAAGCTCACCATCGGCGGCGGCATGGCAGTGCAGCGCGCGGTTGCGGAGAAGTGGAAGACACTGACCGATACCCCGCTGCTGGAAGGCTATGGCCTGACCGAGTGCTCACCACTGGTGAGCGTCTGTCCCTACGACCTCACTGATTACAATGGCTCTATCGGTTTGCCGGTCTGCTCTACCGAGATCCGTCTGGTAGATGACAACGGTCAGGTGATCCACACCCTCGGCACCCCGGGCGAGATGCAGGTACGCGGCCCGCAGGTGATGGTGGGCTACTGGCAGCGTCCCGAGGCGACCGCCGAAGTGATGCAGGATGGCTGGCTCTGTACCGGTGATATCGCCGTCTGCGACGAGCAGGGCTTCTTCAAGATAGTTGACCGCAAGAAGGACATGATCCTGGTCTCCGGTTTCAACGTCTATCCGAACGAAATCGAAGATGTCGTTGCCCTGCACCCGAAAGTGCTGGAAGTGGCTGCCGTGGGTGTGCCACACAAGGTTTCCGGCGAGTTGGTGAAGATCTTTGTGGTCAAGAAAGATGCAAAATTGCAGGAGGACGAGATTATTGCCCACTGCCGCAAACATCTGACTGCCTATAAGGTGCCGAAACTGGTAGAATTTCGTGACGAACTTCCCAAGACCAATGTGGGCAAGATCCTGCGCCGCGTACTGCGCGACGAGGAGATTGCCAAGCAATAACCGGACTGTGGCTGCAGAAGCCTCTGCAAACCAGCACCGTCGTTATGCAAAACCGTGGGTCATCCCACGGTTTTTTCTTTTTGGCCCTGATCAACCGCGCAGGCACAGATGCACTATCAACTTATCACTCAGCAAGACGAACTTGAGCAGTATCTCGCTTCTCTGGCCGACGTTCCCCTGGCTATCGATACTGAATTCGTTCGCACCCGTACCTACTACCCCCAGCTTGGCCTGTTCCAGATCTATGACGGCGAGCATCTGGCGCTGCTGGATCCGCTGACGCTGGATCTCTCCGCCCTCTGGCAACGACTGGGCAGGGAAGGGCAGATCGCCATCCTGCACGCCTCTGGCGAAGATCTGGAGCTTATCCAGCATCAGGCGGGCCACCTGCCCAACCAGATGCACGACACCCAGCTGGCTACCGCCTTTCTCGGTTACGGCGTCTCGGTCGGTTTTGGTGCGCTGGTGAATGAATTCCTCGGGGTCGAGCTGGAAAAAGATCAGGCGCGCACCGACTGGCTGGCACGCCCGCTTACGCCACGTCAGCTCGAATACGCGGCGGCGGATGTCTTCTACCTGATGCCGCTCTACGAGAAGGTGATGGCCAAACTGCGGGAAAGCGGCAAGTTTGCCTGGTTCGAGCAGGAGTGCCAAAACCACTCCGCCCGCAAGACCCAGGGTAGCGATCCACGTCAGGCTTATCTTGACATCGTCAACGCCTGGCAACTGGGTCGCCGCGAGCTCGCCATTCTGCGCGAGCTAGCCGCCTGGCGCCAGCAAGAGGCGGTGCGCCGGGATCTAGCCCTCAATTTTGTGGTGAAAGAGCTGCACCTGTTCAAGGTGGCGGAGCGTCGTCCTGCCTCCATGAGGGATCTCAACGAGCTCGGCCTCTCGCCCATCGAGATCAAGATCCACGGCAAGCGGATGCTGGATATTGTCGCCAAGGCGCAGCAGAGCGATCCTGACAGCTGGCCCGAGCCCATTCGCCGGCTGGTGGACTTTCCCCAGTACAAGGCCGAGCTCAAGCGCATCAAGGCCATGGTGGAAGAGAAGGCCAAGGCGAGCAATATTCCGCCCGAGCTGATTGCCAGCAAGAAGATCATTCACCAGTACTTCACCTGGAGCTGGCGGATGAACGACGAAGAGCGGGCCCGCAGCGACAAGCCGTTGCTGCTGCAAGGGTGGCGTCATGAGCTGGTCGGTCACCTGCTGGCACAATAAGCCACCAGACGGTTGCACCTATAAATCAATCCTCACCCCCGGGTGGGGATTTTTATTGGGCGAAAGAGACAAACAGGCATGCTGAAATGTGGTACGCAGGTGGGACATGGCTGGCCGGATGGCAGGAGTCGAGAATGAAAAAGAGAGCAGAGAAGAAAAGGCAGCGGCTAATACCGCTGCCTTTTTTGATCACCAGATAGGCTGGGTCAGGTAGGGGTTGCTCACCTTCTCGCGACCGAAGGTGGAGCTGGGGCCGTGGCCCGGGATAAAGACGATTTCGTCCCCCAGCGGCAGCAGGGTCTCGGTGATCGACTTGATCAGCGTACCGTGATCCCCACGGGGGAAGTCGGTGCGGCCTATGCTACCGGCAAACAGCACGTCGCCAACCCAGGCGAGCTGCTCGGTTTGGGAGAGTAGCACGATATGGCCCGGGGTGTGGCCGGGGCAGAAGTAGACATCCAGCTCGCACTGGCCAAGCTGCACCTTGTCACCCTGCTCCAGCCACTGGTCGGGGCTAAAGGCAGGAGTATGGGCGAAGCCGAACATCTGGCTCTGCTGGGGCAGCATGTCGAGCCAGAAGGCGTCCTCCTTGTGGGGACCGGTAATGGCGACGCCGGTCTTTTCCCGCAGCTCGGCGGCGGCACCCACATGATCCAGATGACCGTGGGTCAGCAGGATATGGGTCAGGGTCAGGCCGCGCTTGGCGATGGCCGCCAGCAGTTTGTCCGCTTCGCCGCCCGGATCGATCAGGGCCGCCTGATGGGTCTCGTCACACCAGATGAGGGAGCAGTTCTGGGCGAACTGGGTGACCGGGATCACCTCGAATTTCAACATAGAGTTCCTCTCTTGGGATGGGTCAGTCGCGCAGCGCGTTGGCATGCTGCTCGGCGAAATAGTCGAGACAGGCCTGTTTGTCACCGCGGAATACGATGCGCTCCTGCTTGTTGCCAAGCTGATAGAGATACATGGGGTCGTAGTAGCGGGTCAGCAGCAACGTGATCCAGGCCAGATGCAGCGCGGTATCACCGCTCTTTTCCTGCTCGGTGAGAGCGGTCTGCATCAGGGCATCCAGCTCACGGTGGGCCTGATCGCCGAGGCGGCGCTTGAGACGTGCCAACGCATCGGTGAGGTAGGCGGCAAACAGTGGCCATCCCTCTTCTTGGCCATACATGGCTTGATAGCGCAGCCAGAGATCGTGCACGTAATCTTCGCGGATCTGCTCGGCCCGATCGATCTGCGGTACATCTACCACCACCAGCGGTGCCTGACTCATGGCCTCATGGAGGGAGAGGGGCAGGCAGCAGCGGCCAATCAGGCGGCTCTCATCTTCGACCACGAAGGCATGCTCGCCCTGATGGCGGCGCTTGAGTAGTTCGATGGCCATGTTGTTTTCAAAGTTGATGTTGCTGGGCTGGCCGCCGGGCAGCTGACCAAACGACGAGCCCCTGTGATGGGCGTGTCCTTCCAGATCGAGCGCTTGGGCAACGTGGTCCAGCATATGGGTCTTGCCGGAGCCGGTCATGCCGGTCAGCACAGTCCAGCGACACTCGGCAGAGGCCTTGTCCTGGGTGTCGATCAGGAAGCGGCGCAGCTCCTTGTAGCCACCGGCGACGCGGGGGCGAGTCACCCCGGCATCAGCCAGCCACTGTTGTACGGTTTGCGAGCGCAGGCCGCCGCGAAAGCAGTAGAGCAGGGCATCGGGCTGCTTGCGCAACTGCGCCAGCCAGCCTTCGAGTCGCTCGGCACGTACTGCTCCCCCCACCAGCTTGTGTCCAAGCTCAATGGCGGCGGCCTGACCCTGCTTCTTGAAGCAGGTCCCCACCTGGGCGCGCTCATCGTCTGTCATCAAGGGCAGATTGGTCGAGCAGGGGAAGGCCCCCTCCTTGAACTCGATGGGGGCGCGCACATCAATCAACGGCACATCGTCCAAAAAGAGTTGGGCGTAGTCCGTGGCCAGTGGCAATTCACTCATTGGACAATCTCGATAAAGCGGGTGCCTTCAAGGGGCTTGATCTGGCCGATGGGCAAGAGCGCAAGGCCAGCTTCGTGCGCGATGGCGAGCAGCTCGGCTTCGCTCTCTTTACCCACGGCAACCAGCAGGCCGCCGCTGGTTTGCGGATCGCACATGATGTTGCGGGTGCGATCGTCCATGGCATCCAGCTTGTGGCCGTAGGAGTCGTGGTTGCGCAGGGTACCGCCCGGGACGCAGCCCTCGGCGAGGTAGTAATCCACCTCGTCCAGCAGCGGCAGCGCCTTGAAGTCGAGGCGGGCGCTGACATTGGATCCTTCGCACATCTCCAGCAGATGGCCAGCCAGACCAAAACCGGTGACGTCGGTCATGGCGTGGACACCGGGCAGCTCGGCAAAGCGCTGGCCAATCTTGTTGAGAGTGCACATGGCGTTGGGCGCCAGTTGCTCATGCTCGGGCTTGAGCTTGCCCTTCTTCTGGGCGGTGGTGAGGATACCGATACCAAGGGGCTTGGTCAGATAGAGGGTGTCACCCACCTTGGCGGTGTCGTTCTGCTTGATGGCGTCCAGGGGCACGATACCGGTCACCGCGAGGCCGAAGATGGGCTCGGGGGCATCGATACTGTGGCCACCGGCCAGCGAAATCCCCGCTTCATGGCACACCTGACGGCCGCCGTCGATCACCTGCTGGGCCACTTCTGCGGGCAGGGTATTGATGGGCCAGCCGAGGATGGCGATGGCAACGATAGGCTTGCCGCCCATGGCGTAGATATCGCTGATGGCGTTGGTGGCGGCGATGCGGCCAAAGGTGAAGGGGTCATCGACGATGGGCATGAAGAAGTCGGTGGTGGAGACAATGCCCTGACCGTTGCCGATATCGACAACGGCCGCGTCATCCTTGCTGCTGTTGCCAACGATCAGGGTCGGGTCGTTGAAGCCCGGGATCTGGCTCTTGAGAATGGTGTCGAGTACCTTGGGAGAAATTTTGCAGCCGCAGCCAGCGCCGTGGCTGTATTGGGTCAGACGAATGGAAGACATACTTACCCCTTTTATTTGCAAACAGAGCAGAGGCTCTGTGGAGCCGTCTTGGTCAGTGGGCGGCCTTGTAGATTGGAAGACAAGAAGCCGCAAATATGGGTGGCCTCGGTGCCAACAGGGGCAGCGATGACTGGCAGTTATGGAGGACCGCCAGGCCGGACGGGGAACAAGAGGGCGACAAGGTGCGCCAGCGCAGCCCCGCCAAGGGCCACAGGACGGAGCATTATGCCACATTTGCCCCTTGGGGTTCGAACAGGAATTCACATAAACAGCAGGGAATTGCCAGCACTTGCCTGTCATCGGTCTGGATCCGGCGCTGACTGAATGATTACAGTACAGATGCAGCAAAGAGAACGTCAAAGAGACCAACAGCACGCAACTGCCGATCTACAACAGGAGAGCTTAGTGACCACCACACTTTTGGTTAACCACCCCATCACCACGGCGCAGTTCGCGGCGTTGTTGGCGCAGACCTCGCTGGGGGCGAGACGGCCGCTGGAGCATCCAGCCACCCTGCAGGGCATGCTGGATAACGCCAATTTGCTGCTCACCGCTTGGCAGGGCGAGACCCTGGTCGGGGTGGCCCGCTCGGTGACCGATTTTCATTTTTGCTGCTACCTCTCGGATCTGGCGGTAGCCGAGTCGGTGCAGGGGCAGGGGATTGGCAAAGCACTTATTCGCGAGACGTTTTTGCAATTGCAGCCCGGCTGCAAGCTGATCCTGCTGGCCGCACCGCAGGCGGGGGCGTACTACCCCAAGCTCGGATTTAGCCAGCACCCGAGCGCCTGGGTGATGAGCAGTCTGGATGAACTGGTACTGGATGAGTTGGCATAAAACCGTCAACTCATCCAGACAGGGCGAGATTAGCTTATCCGGCTTGCTCCAGCGCCGGTTGCCGTGACTTGCCCCAGCGGCGCAGTCGTCGTTGTAGTGGTCGCTCCAGCAGGTTGTAGCTCAGCGCCGAGAGCCCGATCAGCACCGCCAGCATCAGCAAGGTTGCCACCACGCCCAACAGCGGGTGGGTCTGGGCATACCACCACGCGGTGAGCTCCGGCGCCAGGTAGTGGATCAGTTCGCAACCCGTGAGCAATACCAGCGCATGCAGCAGGTAGATGGAGTAGGAGAGATCCCCCAGCCAGTTGGTGAAGCGGTTGTCCAGCAGGCGCAGCAGCGGACTCTGGCGCGCCCCCTGTGCGGCGGCAATCCAAATCAGCAGCACGTAGGCACCAATGAGCAGCAAGGTCAGTGGCGGCGTCATGGCGAACTGCATCAGCGCGAAGGGCAGCACAAAGGCGATCAGCAGCGGCAGATCCCGTTGCATCATGGGCAAGCGTTGTGCGGCTTTTACCCTGGGCAGTAGCCAGAGCCCGAGCACAAATTCACTCACCCCGCGTCCCACTGCAAGCGCGCCGCTGGTGACATCCAGCGTGCCGCGACTGTGCACGATAAAGGCCAGCACCGTCAGCGCCAGCAGGGGGGCGAGATGGCTCCAGCGACTGCGGGTCACCGCCAGCGGGATAAGCAGCGGGAACAGCAGGTAGCTGATCCACTCCACGCTGAGGGACCAGGCGGCGAAGTTCCAGGTCAGCCCGTGATCGGTCACCACCTGCAGCAGCAGGAAGGCGCTTGGCAGCGCCTCGGCCGGGGTGAAGGGGGAACCGAAGGGCTGCATCCCTTCCCACTCCCACATCTTGAACAGGGGGCCAGCGTAGAAGCCCACCCCGTGCCGCGCCTTGTAAAGCTCCCAGCTAACCAGCAACAGCAGGGTCACCAGATAGAGGGGGTAGACGCGGGTCAGCCGCAGCCAGAGAAAGCGGCCATAGCCCACGGTGCGGGGCGTGCGGGTGAAGGCCTCCCCATAGACATGTGCCAGCACCACGCCGCTCAAAATAAAGAACAGATCGACCCAGAGGTAGCCGTTCTCGATGAGTTGGGTGTGGCCTGCGATCGGCTCCATCCACTGGGGAAAGAGCAATAATCGGGCATGGAACAGCACCACCATCAGGGCAGCGATGCCCCGCAGCGGCGTTAACAGCGGCAATGATTGATTCATATCGGGATCCCTTATGATGTTCAGCTTGGCCTGACATCTATTTTGTTGTTGTGCCGCCCATCAATCCTGACGGGACGGTTGCCCCGGCTCGGCTGCCGCAGGCGGGATCACACTACGGAAAAGAGAGTCATACGGGTGTGATTTAAATCATAAATGTGCAGTTATTGTGCAAAGTAATTTAAACAGAGAAGAAGTGGGGCGCCGGCAGCAAAAGAGGAGGAGAAGGAATGCGAATAAAGCAGAGAGGGGGAATCGGGACGAGCGTCAGGCTCAGGCACCATACGATGCAAAGCAATCAGGCCCGCAAGGGGCCTGATTGATCACAAGGGGAGAGTGGTTGCCGATCAGCGGGCGCGTACCACCAGACCCTTGAGGTAGAAGCCTTCTGGATAGGCGGTACCGATGGGGTGATCGGAGGCCTGGGAGAGCAGCTCCAGGATCTGGGCATCGCGACCGGCGTCGAGCGCTGCATCGGCGACGATCTTCTGGAACAGGCTCTGCTCCATCAGGCCGGAGCAGGAGTAGGTCAAGAGTACGCCACCCGGCGCCAGCAGCTGGAACGCCAGCATATTGATGTCCTTGTAGCCACGGCAGGCACCCAGCAGCTGGGCCTTGCTTTCGGCAAACTTGGGCGGGTCCAGCACGATGACATCGAACTTCTCGCCCTTCTCGCGATATTCACGCAGCAGCTTGAACACGTCGTGACGGACAAACTGGGTATTGCTGGTATCCAGCCCGTTCAGCTCGGCGTTCTGGCGGGCGATATCCAGTGCATTCTGGGAGAGATCGACGTTGACCACTTCCTTCGCGCCGCCCTTGAGGGCATAAACGCCAAAACCGCCAGTGTAGCAGAAGCAGTTGAGCACCCGCTTGCCTTCGGTGTATTTGGCGGCAGCCTGACGGTTGTCACGCTGATCCAGATAGAAACCGGTTTTGTGGCCGTTGCGAATATCCACCAGGATCTTGACGCCACCGTTCTCTTCGATGACCACCGGCTCGTTCGGGGTCTCGCCATAAATGACGCCGGTGCGCTCTTTCAGCCCTTCCTTCTTGCGCACTGCCACATCGGAGCGCTCATAGATGCTGCACTCTGGGTAGAGGGTACGCAGTGCTTGGGTGATCAGCTCACGCTGGAACTCGGCACCGGCAGAGAGGATCTGGCACACCAGAAAATCGGCATAACGGTCGATGGTCAGACCCGGCAGGCCATCGGATTCGGCGGCGCAGAGGCGATAGCCGGTGAGGCCCTGACGCTTGATCAGCGGATCGCGAGACTCCTGCGCATATTTGAGACGACGGATAAAGAAGTCGAGATCGACGGTCTCATCCTTGTCGAAGGTCCAGACCCGGGCACGGATCTGGGAACTGCCTGACCAGGCGCCACGGGCGAGCCACTTGCCATCGTTGGCATAGATCTCGACGGTATCGCCGTCAATGGGGTTGCCCTGAACCCGCTCAATCCCCTTGGAGAAGATCCAGGGGTGGCGACGCAGCAGGGATTTTTCGCGGCCTTTGACGAGATAGATGGAAGCGCTCATGGATGTTTGCCGATGGTAGAAAGAAAAGGGGCCACATTCTATGTGGCCCGCAGGTAAAACTCAAACAACCCTGTGTAATGGATGGGGTTGCCCTGATCTGACACCTCATATGGTCAGAGCTTAATCCCCTTGAGCGCCTGAGTCAGTTCGCTGGCTGTGGCTTTCAGCCCTTGCGTGCCAGCCACCGAGGCGCTGGCGGACTCTTCCACCTGCGCCGCTTCATGGCGCACCTGATCCAGATTGTGGGTGATCTCGGCGGCGACCGAGCTCTGCTCTTCGCTCGAGGTAGCGATCTGGGTGCTCATCTCCAGCACCGCATCGCTGTGGTTGCTCAGTTTTTCGATATCGAGCCCCACTTCGCTGATGAGCTGCTGGCTGCTGGCAGCGCGCCCTACAGTCTTTTCCATGATCTCGTTCAGCGCGCCGGTACCGGTCTGCAGCTCTTCGATCATCTGCTGGATCTCTACCGTCGCCTGTTGGGTACGGCTGGCGAGGGTACGCACTTCATCCGCTACCACCGCAAAGCCGCGACCCTGCTCACCGGCACGGGCCGCTTCGATGGCGGCGTTGAGGGCCAGCAGGTTGGTTTGCTGGGAGATGGCGTTGATGACGTTGACCACCTCGTTGATCCGGTTGGCGTTGTGGGTGAGCCGCTCGACCGCGCCGGAGGCGTTGCCAATCTCGTCGGCTAGGGTACGGATCGCCTCTATGGTGCGGGCTACCCGGTTGGCGCCATTGGCCGCCTCTTCGCTCGATTGGCGGGTTTGTTGCAGGGTGTCGTCGGCATTGCGCGCTACTTCGCGAATGGCGGCTGACATCTGCTCCATGGCGGTGGCCAGTGAATCCATGTGCTGGCGCTGGGAACGCGCCATGCTCTCGCCTTCTCGTGCATGGTCACGAAACTCGTCGGCGGCCATGGTCAGCGCTTCGGCAGACTCCTCCACCAGTTTGACGATCTGGTGCTGGCGGTCGGTAAAGCGGTCGATGCTGCCCGCCAGGGTGGAGAACTCGTCGCGCACCGGAAAGAAGTTGAGACGGAAGGTGAGATCCCCGTCCGCCACGGTTTGCAGCGCCTTGTTGGTGGAGTAGAGCGCACCGGAGACAAAGGTCATCATGTAGTGGATCACCAGCGCCATCAGGGCGGCCAGCGCGCCGATCAGGAGCAGGGTAGAGCCCTGACCCTCCCACATGGAGAGGTTGCCGGTATCGAGATCACCGGTGACGTAGCCCGCCTGACCCGCTGGCGCGCTAAAGAGGTAGTGACCTCCTTGCTGCTGCAACCCGCTGCTGCCTTGCCGGGTCAGACGCAGATCAGCAGGCAACACCAGAGTGGGCTGCTGGCTGACCAGCTGCGCTGTGGTCTCAACCCGTTGCTGCAACTGCGCTACCCGCAGGGAGATCTCCTGCTGATGGCTGGCCGCCAGCATATACCAGCTGAGAAAAGCGATGATGAAGAGAGGTAACCAGAACGCGATATGGAATTTTTCACTGATGGTGAGGTGAATGAGATAGCGGTCAACCCACCGGAATTTAACTTCTTTCATAATGGAGCTGCATCCTGCAGAGATAGAGTGTCGGGCACATTATCGTCTCGGGAATTTTTTTCTTAAGCGGAAGGTGTGAGAAATGGGAGAGCAATCGTTTGTCATTCGGGTGTGGGGGCAGGTGCAGGGGGTGGGATTTCGCTATTTCACCCGTGAGCGGGCGCTGCAACTGGGTTTGCGGGGCCATGCCTACAACCTGGAGGATGGATCGGTGGAGATCCTCATCAGCGGCCCCGCGCAAGGGGTGCAGATGATGCTGGGTTGGCTGGAGCATGGCCCGCGCACCGCCAGGGTGACCCGGATGGAGTATGAAGAGGCGCTGCCGCCCACCGGTCAGGGCTTTCACACCAACTGAAGGGGCGGAGACGAGATGGACGCTGACAAGGAAGGTCTGTTGCTGACTCAGGCAACAAGCTGGGTCGCCCGTTATCAGGAGGCGGCGCGGGTGGTGCGCGAAGAGGCCAGTGAACCGGCCGTGCATGGCTACCGTATCGCAGCGCGCCGCTTGCTGGCGCTGCTCGCCCTGTGGCGACCACTCATCTATCATCCCGAGCTGGAGCGGCGTCTGCTGCGCTCGGTCGGGCGGCTCTCGGCGCTGCGGGATGCTCAGGTTTACGCCGAGCGTTTTGGCAAGCCGCCTGCCAGCACGGGCAATACCCACAAATCTGCCTGTCGCGTACCCCTGTTGTCGAGGCGACTGGCCCGCTGGCTTGCGGCGGTGGTGCAGGTGCAGGTGCAGGTGCAGGATGCGCGTGCATTGGCGTTCCTCTATCAGCAGCATCTGGCCCTGCGCCTTGATGAGGCGCAGAGCGCTCTCGATGAACATATTCTCTGCGTTGTGAAATCTGCCAGCTCCCGTCAGCAACAGTTGCGCCGCTGGCATCGGCTGCGCCTCGAGATCAAGCAGGCCCGTTATGGCGTGGAATTGTTGCTGGATCTGGGGAGTGGAGATCCCGGCTGGTTGAGCACTTTGACTCACTGGCAGGAGCGACTCGGCCAGTTGCAGGATTGGCGGCAATGGCGGCGGAGGTTGCGAACAGAGCAGGGGAACACCTGCAAGCAGACGAAACTACGGCAGCAGTTGAAGGGGAAGATCACCACCCGTTTGCGTCAACTGGACTGCCAGCTGGCGGAGCTGGTGGCGCTCAAACTGGCGATGCAGGCAGGCCACAACATGAATGACATGCCAAGTCGGGTGGTCAGGTATTCAGAACAAAATGTATCGCCCGCCAAGTCAAGCGGTGGATAGCCCCAAGGCCGCAATCTGCGAAAGTCATCCGCGACCAGCATCTACAAAAACTCTCCAAGCCACAAATGCGAGACAAAAAAAGAGAGGCCGTTTGGCCTCTCTTCTCTATCTGGCTGTGATCGCAGTCAGCGATGTGCTTACTTGACGCGCATACCAGGCTGGGCGCCTTCCTGCGGCTCCAGGATCCAGAGATCCTTGCCGCCCGGGCCTGCAGCCAGCACCATCCCTTCTGACATGCCGAAACGCATCTTGCGCGGCGCCAGGTTGGCCACCATCACTGTCAGCTTGCCTTCCAGATCTTCCGGGTTGTAGGCGGACTTGATACCGGCAAACACCTGACGGGTCTCGCCGCCGATATCCAGTTGCAGCTTGAGCAGCTTCTCGGCTTCCGGTACCGCTTCGGCCTTCTTGATCAGCGCGACGCGCAGGTCAATCTTGGCAAAATCGTCATAGGTGATGGTTTCGCTGATGGGGTCATCAGCCAGCGGGCCGGTCACTTTCGGTGCCTGCTCCTTGGCCAGGTCTTCCTTGGATGCCTCGATCATGGCTTCAATCTTCGCCGGCTCGATGCGGGAGAAGAGGGCCTTGAACGGCGCAACGGTATGGTCGACCAGCGGCATTTCGATGCCATCCCAGCTGAGGGTTTCGGCCAGGAAGGCTTCGGCACGCTCGGCCAGCAGCGGCATGACGGGCTTGAGGTAGGCCATCAGCACGCGGAACAGGTTGATACCGACGGAGCAAACGGCTTGCAGCTCGGCGTCAGCCCCTTCCTGCTTGGCGATGACCCAAGGAGCCTTGTCATCCACGTAGCGGTTGGCCTTGTCGGCCAACGCCATGATTTCACGGATGGCGCGGCTGAACTCGCGGCTCTCATACGCTTCGGCAATGGCGGTACGGGCATTGGCAAACTCGGCGTAGAGCTCGGGTTCGGCGCAGGTTGCCGCCAGCTTGCCGCCAAAACGCTTGGCGATAAAACCGGCGTTGCGGGAGGCGAGGTTGACCAGCTTGTTGACCACGTCAGCGTTGACGCGCTGCACGAAATCTTCGAGGTTCAAGTCCAGATCGTCGATGCGGCTGTTGAGCTTGGCGGCGTAGTAGTAACGCAGGCACTCCGGATCCAGGTGGTTCAGGTAGGTAGATGCCTTGATGAACGTGCCCTTGGATTTGGACATCTTGGCGCCGTTGACGGTCACATAACCGTGCACGTTGACCTTGGTCGGTTTGCGGAAGTTGGCACCTTCCAGCATGGACGGCCAGAACAGGCAGTGGAAGTAGGCGATGTCCTTGCCGATGAAGTGGTAGAGCTCGGCCTCGGAGTCCGCTTTCCAGTAGCTGTCAAAGTCGATGTCGCCACGCTTGTTGCACAGGTTCTTGAAGGAAGCCATGTAGCCGATGGGCGCATCCAGCCAGACGTAGAAGTACTTGCCCGGGGCGCCGGGAATTTCGAACCCGAAGTAGGGGGCATCACGGGTGATGTCCCACTGCTGCAGGCCGCTTTCGAACCACTCCTGCATCTTGTTGGCCATCTCTTCCTGAATGGCGCCTGAGCCGCGTACCCACTCTGCCAGCCATTTTTCAAACTGCGGCAGGTCGAAGAAGAAGTGCTCGGAGTCCTTCATTACCGGAGTGGCGCCGGAGACGGCAGATTTCGGATCGATAAGCTCGGTCGGGCTGTAGGTGGCGCCGCAGCTGTCGCAGTTGTCGCCATACTGCTCCGGAGATTTGCACTTGGGGCAGGTCCCCTTGACGAAACGGTCCGGCAGGAACATGGATTTTTCCGGATCGAACAGCTGGGAGATGGTGCGGCTCTTGATAAAGCCACCATTTTTCAGGCGGCCATAGATCAGCTCCGCCAGCTCGCGGTTTTCGTCGCTGTGGGTGGAGTGATAGTTGTCAAAGCTGATGTTGAACCCGGCGAAGTCGGCCTGGTGCTCCTTGGAGACCGCGGCGATCATCTCTTCCGGGGTGATCCCCATCTGCTGTGCCTTGAGCATGATCGGGGTGCCGTGGGCATCATCGGCACAGATGAAGTGCACCTGATGACCGCGCATTCGCTGATAACGAACCCAGATATCGGCCTGGATATGTTCCAGCATGTGGCCAAGATGGATGGAGCCATTGGCATAGGGGAGGGCGCAGGTTACCAGCATTTTACGAGGATCAGTTGCCATATTACGTTCTTGATGTGCTTGTTGGGATGATAGAGTGCCGTGCATGTTACCCGAATTGGGGGTAGCCTGCCTAGGGTTGTGGCTATGCCAACCTTGGCAGCACCTGCCGTTATGATGGCAGGCAAGCCACTGATTTGTGTGCGGTAACCGTTCACCTCAAGATAATGACAAGATAATGAGGAGTTAATGGTGATTGATTCAGTAAAACAGATCCTCGCCGAATTTAAGCCAGCTGGCTGGCACAAGGATCTGGTGGATGCCGGCTTCGTTCGCGAGATCATCAATCAGGGTCAGGGGCTCACTATCCGGCTGGTATTGCCGTTTGCCGGTCTTTCGCTGCTCGATCAGCTCAAAGAAAACTACGATGCCAGGCTGCGCAGCGCCACCGGCGCCGCCCGTATCGACTGGGCACTG
The DNA here is from genome assembly GCF_040908355.1 of Aeromonas sp. R2-2. Lineage (NCBI taxonomy): Bacteria > Pseudomonadati > Pseudomonadota > Gammaproteobacteria > Aeromonadales > Aeromonadaceae > Aeromonas > Aeromonas sp. R2-2. The sequence goes on from NZ_JBFODQ010000076.1 coordinate 40,556, forward strand.
GAGATTGACGTCGCCAGCATGCCGCGGGCGCAGGGCCTCAATGCCGTGCAGGGCATTCGCAACATCATCGTGGTTGCTTCCGGCAAGGGGGGGGTGGGCAAATCTACCACTGCGGTCAACCTGGCGCTGGCCCTGCAAAAAGAGGGCGCGCGAGTCGCCATTCTCGATGCCGATATCTATGGCCCTTCCATTCCCACCATGATGGGCACCCTCAAGGAGCGCCCGGTCAGCCATGACGGCAAGCTGATGGAACCGGTGATGGCCTGCGGCCTCAAGAGCAACAGCATTGGCTATCTGGTCTCCGAACAGGATGCCACCATCTGGCGCGGCCCGATGGCGAGCAAGGCGCTGGCGCAGATCCTCCATGAGACCCGCTGGGGCGAGGTGGATTATCTGGTGGTAGACATGCCCCCGGGCACTGGCGATATCCAGCTCACCATGGCCCAGCAGGTGCCGACTTCGGCGGCGGTGATCGTTACCACCCCGCAAGATGTGGCACTGGCCGATGCCCGCAAGGGGATCGCCATGTTCAACAAGGTCAATGTGCCGGTGCTCGGTATTATCGAGAACATGAGCTACCACGTCTGCAGCGCTTGTGGTCACCATGAGCCGCTGTTCGGTACCGGTGGCGGCCAGAAGATGGCAGAGCAGTATCAAGTGGCGCTGCTTGGCCTGTTGCCGTTGCACATCGACATCCGCCAGCACATGGATGATGGCTGCCCGACGGTGTTCGGCGCACCGGAAGGGAGCCTGGCTCAGGCCTATTTGAAGCTGGCGCGCAGGGTAGGGGCTGAACTCTTTTTCAGCGCAAAACCGATTGCGACCCCCCTCTATGCCATGGCCCTGGATGAATAATCGGCGGTCGGTCACTTGAAAGGGAATTGAGGGTGGGCATGACCCACCCTTTTTTATATAATGGATCGGTTTAAACCATCCCCACTGCTCTTCTCTTTTAGGTATTTGTCATGTCTGATACTCAACATTCGTGTGTGATCATCGGTATTGCGGGCGCATCTGCGTCTGGCAAAAGTCTTATAGCCCAGACCATTTATGAAGAGCTGGTGGCCGAACTGGGCGCAGGTCAGATTGGTGTGATCACCGAAGATTGCTACTACCGTGATCAGACCCACCTGACCATGGAAGAGCGGGTCAAGACCAACTATGACCACCCCAACGCGTTGGATCACGACCTGCTGGTACAGCACCTTAGTCAGCTGGTTAAAGGTGACGCGGTTGCCATTCCCCAGTACTCCTACACCGAACACACCCGGATGAGCGAAGTGACCCCGTTTGCGCCGCGCCGGGTGATCATTCTGGAAGGGATCCTGCTGCTGACCGACAGCCGTCTGCGGGATCTGATGGATGCCTCCATCTTCATGGATACCCCGCTCGACATCTGCCTGCTGCGCCGTCTGGTGCGTGATGTGCAGGAGCGTGGCCGGACTATGGACTCCGTGCTCAAGCAATATCAAAAGACCGTACGCCCCATGTTCCTGCAGTTTATCGAGCCTTCCAAACAGTATGCCGATGTGATCGTGCCTCGTGGTGGCAAGAACCGCATCGCCATCGACATGCTCAAGGCGCGTATCCGCCACATGTTGATCGGTTAAGATGAAACAAGCCGGGTGATGCCCGGCTTTTTTAAAAGCACAATTTGTCAGGAGAGTCGCCCAATGCGTCTGTGTGATACCGATATTGAACGCCATCTGGATGAAGGCAAGATCGTCATTGAGCCACGGCCCGGGGTAGAGCGGATCAGTGGTGTCAGTGTCGATGTGCTGCTGGGTAACGAGTTTCGGGTGTTTCGCGATCATACCGCACCCTATATCGACCTGAGCGGCCCGAGCAGCGAGATGGCCGATGCCATCGATCGGGTGATGAGTGATGAGATCCACATCCCCGATGGCGAAGCCTTCTATCTGCACCCGGGTCAGCTGGCGCTGGCGGTGACCTACGAATCCGTTACTCTGCCTGCCGATATCGTCGGCTGGCTGGATGGCCGCTCTTCATTGGCGCGCCTGGGTCTGATGGTGCACGTGACCGCGCACCGGATCGATCCGGGTTGGTCCGGTCGCATCGTGCTGGAGTTCTACAACGGCGGCAAATTGCCGCTGGCGCTGCGTCCGAAGATGAAGATCGGCGCCTTGAACTTCGAGATGCTCTCCGGCGTCGCGGCCCGTCCCTACAACAAGCGGGAAAATGCCAAGTACAAGAGCCAACAGGGCGCCGTTGCCAGCCGCATCAATCAGGACTGATAACTGGCAACACAGCAACGATTCAAGGGAGCACAAGGTGCTAATGCCAGTCAGTTAAGCCTGACTGGCATTGTTTTTATTGGCTTTTTTCACGGCATACTTCTGCGGCTTCGCCTTCACACTGCGGGGGTAACTTCGCTCCCTTCGTTCCGGCAGCACAAACTGGCCCGCTTGTTTCTCCAGGTCAGCTACCCGCTTCGGGATAGTACCCGGTGATAGGTACGGCATGCAGCTCAGTTCATGGATAAGATAGACCGACGCCATGTGAAAACTCAGCTGGCTCGCCGTGTATCCCTTCAGACTTGCCGCCATCTTTACCATCTGGCTGCGCAGCAGATTGTACGCCAGCAACACCCCCCACAGCTCCTGCCGTATACCCGCCGCCTTCTTGCTGCGCAAGGTCAGCCGGTGCTCTTGCAGGCTGTGCTTCATCTCCCGATAGCCCAACTCGATTTCCCAGCGATGGCTGTAGAGCTCGACAATATCGGCGCTCGGAAAGCGCATCGGGTCGACCATTGAGGTCAATACTTGGCGCTCCTTGCCGCTGATGTTGCGGGTCAGCAAACGGGCTTCCACCGTGTCCGGCAGTTGCGGCCACTTCTTGCGTGCCTGTGGACTGGTCTTGAGCTGCACCAGGGCATCCTGACGCCCCAGCTTGCGCACCACCTCGTATTGCGTGCCCTTTTTGAGTGGCAGCAGCCAGTGCCGCTCGCTGCCAGTGGTTTGCCAGGCGTGGAGCAGACCGAGAGAGTAAAACCCCTTGTCGAACAGAGTTAGCGAGTGGTCTGGTGTGTGCGCGACAAGCTGCTCGGCCAACACCATCTCGTTGACGGCGCAGCTCTCCATGACCGCCTGAACAAGCAGGTGGCTGGTCAGCTCCATCTGGCAGAGCATGCGTGCCTGCGGATAAGCGGTCTCCCCATGCTGAGTACCGGGCTTGGCAAAGGCAGCGGCATTGTCCGGGGTATCGGGTGTGCGCCACATCACGCCATCGACGGCGAGCAGTTGCAGCCCGGCCCAGCCGGGATGATTGGCCTGCTGGTGCC
>NZ_JBFODQ010000077.1:0-2565 GCF_040908355.1 Aeromonas sp. R2-2
AACAGTGTTCAACATCCCGGAATCACTGTTCACATTCACCGGAATCATCCTTAACGCATTGATTTAACAACCTTTGATACGCTCTCCCTTTTGCCAGGGAAGAGCCTATGTCTGCCAAGAGGATTGCAATGCGTAAAATTCGTGAAGTGCTGCGACTGCGGCTGGAAGCTGACCTCTCTGTTCGCCAGATAAGTTGCTGCACCAAGGTCAGCGTTGGCTCCATCCAGAAACTCCTCAAAAGTGCCCAGACGCTCGGCCTGACCTGGCCCTTACCTAGCCAGCTTGATGATGGCCAACTGGCGGCCCTGTTCTATCCGCAGGCCGATACCACCATCTCGGCCCGCCATGTTGTACCGGATTGGCCCTCTGTCCATCAGGAGCTCAAGCGTAAGGGGGTCTCCAAACAACTGCTCTGGGAGGAGTACACCCAGCGCTATCCCAACAGCTGTTACAGCTACTCCCAGTTCTGCGACCGTTACAAATCCTGGTGTCAGTTGCAAAAGCGCTCCATGCGCCAGATCCACAAGGCGGGGGAAAAGCTCTTTATCGACTACTGCGGGCCCACGGTGCCCATCGCCTCGCCCTCCACGGGGGAGGTCCGTCAGGCCCAGATCTTTGTCGCCGTGCTTGGTGCGTCCAACTACACCTTTGCCGAGGCTACCTGGTCACAGTCACTGCCGGACTGGTTGCAAAGCCATGTCCGTGCCTTTGAGTTTTTCGGCGGTACACCTGCACTGCTGATCCCCGACAACCTCAAAAGCGGTGTCAGCAAGGCTTGCCGATACGATCCCGAGCTCAACCCCAGCTACCAGCAGTTGGCCGAGCACTATCAGGTGGCAGTGATGCCAGCTCGCCCTTACAAGCCCAAGGATAAAGCCAAGGCTGAGGTGGGTGTGCAGATCGTCGAGCGCTGGATCCTCGCCCGCTTGCGCCACCAGACCTTTTTCTCGCTGGCCGAGCTCAACCAGTGCATCCGGGCCTTGCTGGACGAACTCAACGAGCGCCCGTTCAAGCAACTGCCCGGTAACCGGCGCGAGGCGTTTGAGCAGTTGGACCGCCCGGCGCTGGGACCACTGCCGGTGCATCCCTATCGCTATGTCGCCATCAAAACGGTCAAGGTCAACATCGACTATCACGTCAGCTATGAGCAGCACCACTACTCGGTGCCACACCAGTATGTGGGCCAGCAACTGGAGCTCCATGCTGGCGACACTTTGCTTCAGGTCTATCACCAGCAACAGCTGGTCGCGAGCCATCCGCGTAAAACCATCCCGGGGATGAGCACGATCCCGGAGCACATGCCGGAACGCCACAGCAAGCAGCAACGCTGGACGCCAGGCCGTCTCAAGCAGTGGGCTGCTGATATCGGACCGGGCACCTTGTGCTGGGTGAGCGAACGGCTGGAAGAGAAAGCCCATGTCGAGCAGGCATACCGACTCTGCCTGGGGCTACTGAGCTCAGAGATCCCCTCATTTTTAGAGACTCAAATAATTCCAAGTGTGCGGGTATATAAGCGGTGTTGCTTCAGGTAGTAGATAAATTTATCCATCAACAAGACCGCATTGGCTTCTTTCATTTTAGGTAGCAACTGGTAATAGATGACCCCTTGCCGAAAGAACGAATAGGTTCGGCTCTTGCTGGTATTGACCTTGATCGTTCTCTCTAGACCGACACTGTCTCCAGCCTTACCCAGCAGCGTCAGCAAGACGATGGCCAGGGCACTGAATAAAAACAGTCGGTCGCGCCGGACCGGATTACTGATGTGCACATCTCCCATACCCATGCCGAATTTGTAATCTTTGATATCACGAAAACTGGTCTCGATACCCCAGCGCTGGCCGTATAGTTGCAACGCCTTGGCGGCGCTCAGGTCGGTCCGGTTACTGGCCAGAAACCACGCGTCTTTCATGCCACTCTTATGACAACAATAGACCCGTTCGACAGGCTGTCGCTGCCCAGTTAGCTCCACCGCTTTGAGGGTTCGGGTGCGCCCGGTCGGCGTTAGCCAGTGCCGAGCTGGAACCTGCTCTACACCAGGGTAACCAACCAAAACATTTCCTTTAAATCTAATGAGATAAGCAAAGCCTAGCTCTTGCTCCAGGCGTTCGAACAGCTCCATGTAACCAAAGCCGCGGTCAGCTACTACCGTCACGAAGATACCCTCTGGCAACGTCTGCTTGAGCTTGGTGAGCAGCTCTTTCTCATGGGCATTGCGTTGCCCTTTGAGCAACGATTTCCGATGGGTTTTCCACAGCAGCGGAGTACTGCGACCGTGGTTGGTTTGCAGGCTGATAACCAAGGTACTGTGATCATCGGCATCGAATTCGGTCCAGTCCATGGAGACTACGATCTCGGTACGTTCACCGACCACATAGGGCACCCAATCGTCAAAGAGGCTCCAGACATTGAGCTTGGTGTTAGTGAGCAGGCGATCCACCTGTTTAACCGCATGTTTACGTTCGAGACCGTTGGCCAAGGAGAGGCCACTACCGATGGCGTGGATGGCCAGTGAACCTGACTCGATAACCCCGAGGGTAGCATTGGCGAGGGAAAGAACACGCTTAG